>WQSD01000171.1 GCA_009788105.1 Oscillospiraceae bacterium
AGGGCGAATATCGGGAATATTTAACCGACGAACAACGACGAGTGGCGAAAAAATAGCCAAAATCTCGCCTTTTTCAGTTTGTGTCGACACGCTCTAAATCAAAGGCAGTTACAATATGAATTTGCAACTGCCTTTTCATGTCTACCTCCGTATGCCCAACGGAATTTCAATGCGGTTGTTGGGGATAGGCACTTCTGTCATTTCGCTTTCGGTGACGCGAATTGGCAAGTCAGAGCCTAACACAAAGGTCCAGCTTTGATGACAGGCGTGATAACGAAACACATTAAACAGACCCTCGAAACCTTCAGGAACAAAGAAAAGTTCGTTAATTACTTCTACAGGATTTTGTCTGAAAAACGGAGTGTCAAAATGGGCGTTCCCACCCCAAACATTGTAAAGGTCAATTTCTATTTGATATATCCCCAAAGGAGTTGTATCTACCTCTCGGAGGTGCGTTTCTATAATACGAGGCTCAACATTTCGCAAACTATATCCTGTAATTCTTGCTTGAGCACAATGGCTAATTACAAAAGTTAAATATCCATCCTCACTTTCTGCAACTTCAATCATGCCAATCCTACCCCAAGTGTGTTCGCCAAGCAAATTTTTTTCATCTCTTAGAAACTGTGCTATTTCTTCAATTATACGCTTCTCTTCTTCCAAAACTTGTGTTCGTTCAATAGTTTCCGTGAGTAACCTATCATTATCTTGTATGGTGTTGTTTAATTCCCGAACTTCATCTTCTAATCTCCTTATTTGCTGTTGTAATTCGTCCGTTACGTTGCCATCAGGAGGGTCATATGACCCTCCTGTGGCGCAGGCAAGTAAAGATAAGACCAATGCAAATGACAGTATCAATGTTGCCAATTTCTTCATGTATATCTCCTGTTAGTTATGGTTGATTACCACTATTATATCACATTATTTGACAGTTGTCAAGGGGTTTTTGTGTATTTTTCCAAATGTTTTTACAATAGGTTTTTCTGAAAAGCGAGGTCTGTTTTTATAAGTGAAAGTGCAAGTCTTTTTGATTTTTATTTGACAAATAATAAAAGTTGTGGTATAATATACAGTAGATAATTATATATCAAGGGGTAAACTTAATTGAATCAACCACAAAATCAACTTATGGGCTTGTCCACCCCAGAAGTGGAACAGCGACTGGCGCGCGGGCAGTCCAACACCACGCCCCAAGGGATAACGCCTACCATAGGCGAAATTATCCTTAGGAACACGCTCACTTTGTTTAATCTAATAAGTTTCGCCATTTTTGCACTGATTATAATTGCAGGTGGTGGTGTTGCCGATGTTATGTTTATTGGCGTGCCTGTGTCAAACACTTTCATGGGTATTTTGCAAGGCTGGCGAAGCAAAATCACTTTGGACAAACTGTCAATTCTTTCGTCCTCAAAATCTAAAGTCCTGCGTAACGGCAATATTGTGGAACTTAATCAAAATGACATTGTTTTGGATGATATAATCCTACTTTCCGCAGGGGAGCAAATTCCCGTTGACGCCAAAGTCGTTCAAACCGAAAGTTTCGAGGTGAACGAAGCTCTGCTCACCGGGGAACAGGACAATATCAACAAACGTGCAGGGGACGTTGTGCTGTCCGGCAGCTTTGTTGTGGCTGGAACAGCGTATGTTGTTGCTACTGCTGTTGGTGCGGATAATTTCGCCAACTCCCTTACTGCCGAGGCTAAATCATTTAAGAAAAAAACTACTCCCCTAATGAAAACCCTGCGAGGAATTATTCGCTTCGCAACAGTTATTATTATACCTCTTGGGGTGTTGTTGTTTCTCAACGCAACCCGTGGACCTGAAGATGCTTTTCTAACGCCGATTATTCCCACTTCTGTACTGGTGCTTGGAATGATTCCCATGGGGCTGATAGTGCTGACTACAGTCACCCTTGGTATGGGTGCGGTGAATTTGGCGCGGCACAAAGCGTTGGTGCAATCCCTGCCAAGCATTGAAACTCTTGCACGAGTAGACGTGCTGTGTCTTGACAAGACGGGAACAATCACCGACGGAACCCTGAAATTCAAAGAATTAGTGCTAAGCGACACCCTAAGCGAGGATGTTGTTCGACGAAGTTTGGCGGAGCTTATGGTGGCACTTCCGGACGAAAACGCCACTGCCGAAGCCATCCGCGGCAAATACCCCGGAGGTGGCGGTTGGCGTGCGACGACGATTATCCCTTTCTCCTCTGCACGAAAGTGGAGCGGGGCAAATTTTGTGGGGCAAGGGAGCTTTATTGTGGGTGCGCCCCAATTCGTGTTCCCAAATGTGCCTGCCAATGCTACCATATTCAAAACTGTAGACGAGTTCGCCGCCCAAGGGTTGCGCGTATTGTGCCTTGCACACAGTGGCGAGAACTTCGAGAGCGAACAGTTGCCACGAAACCTAAAGTTCGCAGGTTTGCTGGTTTTCGATGATAATATTCGCCCGGAAGCCCCTGACACTTTCCGTCGCTTTGTGGAAGAGGGGGTGACTTTGAAAGTTATCAGCGGTGATGATGCCCTGACGGTTAGTTGCATTGCGGCAAAGGCGGGAATCAAAAACGCCGCCCAGTATGTGGACATGAGCCAACATGGAGAAAGGGCAGACTTTGCTACGCTGTCCGAAAAATATACTGTTTTTGGGCGGGTTACTCCCCACCAAAAGCGAGAGCTTGTTCGTGCCATGAAAAAGCACGGACACGCCACCTGTATGACAGGGGATGGGGTGAACGATGTTCTCGCCATGAAAGAGGCGGACTGCTCTGTGGCGATGGTTGGAGGAAGCTCAGCGGCAAGAAATGCGGCGGATTTCGTCCTGCTTAACTCTAACTTCTCGGCAATGGTGCGCGTTATGAAAGAGGGGCGGCGGGTAATCAACAATATCGAAAACGTGGCAAGTGTGTACCTTGTGGGCATGATTTACTTTATGTTGCTTGGGCTGATTGTTGCCTTTACAGGACTTAGTTTTCCTATCTCAAATACTGGTATGATGATGCCGATTAGTTTTGCGGCAGTTGCAATTCCAACATTTTTTCTTGCCATGCGGGCAAACTACAACAAACCAAGCAACAGATTCCTTTCAAGAGTTCTGGAGCTGGCTGTACCTGCGGCACTATCAGTGGTGACTACTGTGTTGCTTGTAAACTTAGCAAGCAATGTGCTTACTGTTGAAACATTAGACGGCGAAATTTACTACCTGCTTAATTCAACAGATGTTTCTACCATGAATGTGCTGATTATTGGTATTATCACTTTTGCCGTGGTCGGTAAAGTTTCTATGCCTTTTAATCGTTGGATTGCCGCAATGTATTTTGGCAGCATTGCCCTGTTTTTTGTGATGTTTATATGGGGCGGCGACTTCTTGCGCCTTGCACCACTTTGGTCGGCTAATGCGTTTTTCTATATTCCTCTAACTGTACTTGGGCTGTTCATGTTTACCTATTTGAACCTGCTTGTCCGCACAATTATGAAAAAATTGGAGGACAGAAAAGAGAAAAAACAAATCAGGTAATTAAAGCGTATCTACGCTCCTAACCTGAAGAAAAAGCATTTTTTGTCTTGG
>WQSD01000172.1 GCA_009788105.1 Oscillospiraceae bacterium
CAACCGTAGTGCGTGAGCGGGCAAGTTTTTTGGTGGGGTTTGGGGCAACGCCCCAAGAAAAAATGACTTTTTCAACACACTCCATTATTCAACTACCACCGCCACAATGAACCCGGTGGTGTTGTTCCCGGAAATGATGTGTTCCGCTCCGGTCGGCACAGGAATTTCTGTGGTTTCGCCATCAGAAACGGGAACAAAATACACCTCCCACTTGCCGTAATCTGTGGTTATGGCAAGACGGTTGTTAAAATTGTAGCTTTTAACAATAGCAAGGTATTCCTCCAGCACAAGGTTGTTTTCCTGCATATACAAGGCATGAGGAATGCCAACATATCGAAAATGACCAGGCAAGCTATAGGTTATCCCTGTAACCGCCGAACGCGCAGGCGGAAAACGCTGTATCAAGCCAAATTTTGCGGCATTCTCAAGCATCCAATTGTACTGCTCTCGCATCAACCCGTGGTCAAAGGTAAATCCGCCTAGGACTTCGCGATTCCAAAACTGCATACCCATGGTTAGTCCGTGGTTTCGTTCATTATAATGGTTTTCAAAATCTATTCCGGTGTATGCTTGTTGGATGATAAGAACTATATTTTCGTCGGAAAATGCTTGACCAAACGCCACCGCAAGTCCGTCTATGGCTTCTTTGGCGGCGGCATTTAATGTGTGGTCGTTACGGGAGAACACTACTGCCGCACCCTGTGTCATGTTGCCGTGTAACTGTACCAAGTTCATGGCACCTCGCGGGTTAAAAGGGTTGTCACTGTTCACCAAAACAAGCGAACCCCGATTGACATAAGAGGACGGGTGCTGAACCGCAGTTATACGCGGTAGCGACTCGGGCAGAGATACATTTTCGTTGTCATTTTCGGTGTCGTTATATGGAGTACCGGCGTCGTTTTGAGTGGGTGGATTTACCGGTTGATAAATCGTCGGCACGTCATTAGTGTCGCCACCGGCATCGTTGCCGCTTTCGTTCAAATACCGATAGTTAAAATACATAAACGCCATAACACCCATCGCCGCAATACACAAGCAAAGGAACACCAAAAGCACATACACTCGTGCAAAACTGCGGCGGATTTTTCGTATTTCGGGGTTCATAGCGGATTTTTTTGTGCTATTTGAATAAGAATTAGCCTCGCTCCCTTGTTCAGGGGGCAATTTTTGATTTTGTTCCATAGATTTTCACGTCACGCGCAAGGGAAAATCGCACACAAAAATGTGCGTTCTCGCGCGTCCTTTCAATTGTTATTTCCAAACTTGGAGTGCCTTCTATCTCGGCAGATAAGCGGCTGACAGCCGCAGTCGCTCAACACTTCCATTTAAGGTTATTATAACACTAAAAGGGATTTTTTAATGCAATCTTCTGTCGTTCACAAACATTTTACACTTCTTGTCCTATAACATGAGTGTGTTGAATATCTCGGTGGAAAGCGGCGAATAGCCGCTTGGAGCGAATTATTTTGGCTTTTTCAAAAACACGAACCGTTGCGTAGCAACGCTCCATCATGCTTTTTGCCTGACGGTGAAGTGAATTCCCCTCACGGCAAAACAGCTATCAAAAGTGCGTTTTTGAAAAGTCAAAATAACGAGATTGAAACATGATTGACCACAATGCGGGATTAATAGGCACGCCCAACATCTGCTGTGCGCTGTTGCAGTTCTCGTCGCCATTGCACCCAACCCCACACAAGCAGGGTGACGCTTCGCACCGTCATTGTAATGGCTTTGGCAACCCATATTCCTGTAACTCCAAAGCCCAGTCCAATTGCCAACGACCAAGCCAGGACAACACGCAAAGCTCCGCTACCCAATATCACTGTCATCGGAGGCACAACTTTCCCACGTCCACGGAAAAAGGCGAGTGCTACACCATCCATGCAAAACAGCACTTGGCACGCCGCAAGAATACGCAAATAGTCCACTCCCATGCCCACATATTCAGGATATTCAAGGAACATTCGCATTAGTGGCTCGGCGAAAGCGAAGAGGATTATGGCAGAAAAGATGCCATAGACGAACATCATTTTGAACGCCAGCTTTCGTGCCTCGGTTAGTCTATCCCATCTTTTCGCTCCGTAATTTTGACCCGCGAAAGCTATGAGTGCACTGGAAAACCCGGACGCAACCATGAATACCATGGACTCAATGTGTATTCCTAATGCCTGTACAGCCCCAGGCCCTGTGCCGAAACTCATTATTATAAATGCCACGCCCATAAACAGCAGGGTGAACCCCACTTGCTCAATCGCCATGGGGGCACTCCATTTGATAATTTGCTGTATTTTTTCCCATTGCACCTTGCCAAACACACGAAATTTGCGGAAAGGTCGCCCATTGTACAGGGTCATTGCCCAAATTTTAATGGCACAGTTGGCAATGTTCACGATAATAAGACTGACCGCCGCACCGCGAATGCCCATATTAAACCCAAACACAAATAAGGGAGTAAGAGCGATATTTCCAATTATCGCACCAACATTGATATAAAAAGGCAGGCGGGTGTTTCCGAAACCGCCGTACACTCCGGTTATAAGAAAGTGGACGAACATAAATGGCATAGCGAACACCGCAATTTCAAGATACTGAACAGCGGCGGCAAGAGCGTATTCGTTACCGGCGGCAGGGAAAATATTTATAAGCTGGTGGCGAAATATAAAGGTTATCCCGGTAAGGACGACGCCGAGAAAAAAAGCAAGTGCCAGCCCGTTGCGAGCATAGTCCTCGGCGGCCTTTGGGTCACGTTTGCCCATGCTTTGGGATACCCCAATCTCACTTCCGATGCGGCAGGCAATCATAAACCCCATGCCCAGCCACATAAATTGCATGGCAAGTCCCACCGCAAGCACATATTGTTCTCCAAGACGGCTCATCCAAAACGCGCCCACAAGGCTTTGTGCCGTTTGCACAAACCCGGTGAGCATGATTGGTATGGATAGAGTAAGCATTCCCCGCAGTACGGGGCCGCGAGTTAGGTCGAATTTTTTGTTCGGCTGGTGCTTTGGTTGTTCTTTCTGGCTTGAAAGCTCAGGATTATTCGATGAATTTGTTTGAAACGAATTTGTTTGATTAGATGAAATGATTCTGTACCTCTTTTGTTTTTTGACACAACAGGGTATAGTATATCACACTTTTGGCGGTTTGTCAAATGGTGAAGTCTGGCTATTTCAGATTTTTTCAGATTTTTTCAGTCACCGGCTTTTTCAGCACTTCAAGTAAGTGTTCTCGTGCTTCTTCCACTGTAAAAATATCTTCTCGCACAGGCAGTCCTGCGGCGGCAAGCCGCTTTAGCAGGCGGGTAATTTGCGGCACTGCCAACCCGATAGAGGCGAGCGTTTCCTCTTTGCAAAACACTTCTTTCACAGTTCCCGACAGTAAAACTTTCCCGTCCTCCATCACGACAACATTGTCGCTGTATCGTGCCATGTCCTCCATGCTGTGACTAACGATAATCACCGATGTGCCGCTTTCTCGTTGATAGGCACGAATGCCACCAAGAATTTCTTCCCGCCCTCGCGGGTCAAGACCTGCTGCCGGCTCGTCGAGGATAAGAATTTGCGG
>WQSD01000173.1 GCA_009788105.1 Oscillospiraceae bacterium
GGGTTGATTTATGGCGATTTCTTGCCCTTTCACTGGATTGCACGGCACAAACCGCCTTTGCAATGACGTTCCGAGAGCTTGAATTAAGACGATTCGTTTTGTTCCGATACAACCTTAATGACAACGAGAAGCTGATATGGTCTATCTCTATAGTCACATATATATAACAAAACGCTATTAAAACCATTGGAGAAGTCTATGAAAAACAAAAACGTGTTCAAAGAAATGATGTATTCTTTTGCTGTGCCACTTACTGCAATCGTACCACTTTTGATAGTGTTAGCTGTTGCGATTTGGGCACCTCCCGCTGACCCTCCTTATACAGTCATGGAAACAGGCGTAGACTATCCCATTTCATGGGAAGTGACTCCTTCGATTTATTTTGACGAAGAGGAAACAAGAGATGCGGAAAACCCAACGAAAAAGCCTGTTTATCCTGATGACGAAGATAGTGGGGACGAAACGGACACCGGTCCTCCGCAAGTGGCAACCGACGACGAGGGGCTGTATGATGATAGCGCGGACGAGCCGCCAGCACCGCCGTCAGCACCTCCGTATGCGCCTAACACTCCCCCACCGCCACAACCACCCGCTCCCCCACCATCGCAACCATCTACTCCACCACCTCCAGTCGCACCCACACCACCAGCTTCACCAGTACCGCCTACTCCACCGTCACAACCGCCTGCTACGCCTGCGCCACCACCATCCTCTGCGCGCCCGCCCCTTCCTGCAACAATAACCGTGCTGCGAACACGGACGGGAGTGGTGGAAAGCATAGACCTTGAAACATATGTCAGTTGGGTTGTGCTTGCGGAAGTGTTGCCGTATTTCGAGCATGATGCCCTTGCGGCACAAGCGGTTGCGGCACGCACCTATATCATCCACCGAGTGGAGCGAACTGCACGCCATCACCGCCACCCCCAGGCAGATGTGTGCGATAACTTCGCCTGTTGCTTGGTGGCACGCTCGCCACAGGAGCATTCGGATTTGTGGGGAGCGGTTCATGTTATGCCGTTTTACGAGCGTGTTCGTGCCGCAACTTTGGCAACACGTGGGTATATCCTCAAATACAACGGCATTCCAATCGATGCCCTTTTCCACGCAAGCTCCCCTGGGCGGACGGAAAATGTCCGCTATGTTTGGGGGAACGCCCGCCCATATTTGCAGGCGGTATATTCCCCTGAAGTACGCCCAGAGCAACAGCTAACCCTTAGTGGCAGAGCAATTCTTGATGCTGTGCTGGGAGCAGGGAGCTATACTGTCCATGACGGCACACCTCTTCTTGGTCAGATAATCCGCAATTCCAGCGGGCGGGTGCAGTATATTTATATTTATGGGCACAGAATCAGCCCCCTTCAGCTTCGCACTCGCCTTGGCTTTCGCTCCACTAACTTCACCGTCACCCAAAGCGGGCGGTATCTGACTTTCACCGTAATCGGGCATGGGCATGGGGTCGGTATGAGCCAGCACGGAGCGAACGCTTTTGCCCTGCAAGGCTGGAACTGGCGACGGATATTGCTGCACTATTATACCGGAGTGGAAATTGTGAGAAGGTAGAGGGGCAACACTCATTGTACAAAAATGTACAAGAAACCCACCCCTGTTTTCGGGGTGGGTTTTTGTGTTGTTGTGTTGTTGTGTTGGTTTGCCTAACTAAAGCCTATACACCGGCTTTCTTTTTCATCATAACCCCATAGCCAGTCACCGCCAAAACAATTGCTACAGCACCAATTGCAATGATTGCAGGTTCGCCCGCGGGTGGAGTTTTGTATGGGTTATTTTGATTTTGGTTGCCTGTGCCTTGGTTTTGGTTGCCGCTGTCGCCCGTGGGTGGCACATCTTCTACGCAGTCGCAGGTGGCTTCGTTGCATTCGCCGTCACAGTCGCGAGTGGCGGTACAACAGTCGACCGTGGGCGGGGTGTCACCCGCACAATATATGAACGAGGCGTGGCGTGGGTTAGTTGACCTGTAGGGGCGAACTGTGTTCGCCCGAAAACACCCGTCAGTCACTTCGTTCGTGCCACCCTCTCCCAAAAAGAGGGCTTGGGTGCGGTGTGTCCTTGACCTTAATCCCCTTCCTCGGGAAGGGGTGGCACGAGCATAGCGAGTGACGGGGTAGGATAGGACACAAACACGACACCAAAACTTAAAATCTTTCGTTTCACATCCTACCCCGTCTTGCGGAAAACCACCGCAATCCACCCCTTCCCAAGGAAGGGGATTTACAGAAACGTGCGGTTTGTTTTTCGTGCATTTTCGTGAATTTCGTGGTAAAATGACT
Organism: Oscillospiraceae bacterium; assembly: GCA_009788105.1. Taxonomy (GTDB): domain Bacteria; phylum Bacillota; class Clostridia; order Oscillospirales; family CAG-272; genus WQSD01. The sequence goes on from WQSD01000173.1 coordinate 2,286, forward strand.
TTGACCTTTGCCCTTGACCTTATTCCCCTCCCGTGGAGGGGTCGCCGTAGGCGGGGGTGGTTCAGCGGTATGTTGCCGGGCGGGGGCAAACCTTGCCCCTACGGTTTAAGATGCGAAGTGCGTTTCGCACATTTCAAACCTACCCCGTCTTGCGGAAAATCGCCGACTGCCCCCGGGTCGCAGTCGCTCCCGCGCTGGGATGTGCTATTCGCACAGCGCCCCCTTCCCAAGGAAGGGGATTAAGGGCGGTACAGGCTGTGCCGTACTCAGTCGCCAAATAGTCCATGCCGAACAAGTATAAATTTCAAAACTGCATATATTGTGACAAAATACTGCCCACAGGCGGGTATATAATAGTTTTAGAAAATACATAGAGGCTTAAAATGCAAGCAATTTACGGCGATATATTTTTTATAATAAATTTTTCTATGGACTTTCTTGCGTTGTATTTGGCAGGAAAGATATTGCGGCGGCGAATGCGGCTGTCCCTGCTTTGCCTTGCCGCAGGCTTTGGCGGGGTGTACTCTGTCCTTGCCTTGTTTTTTGCAGGCAGTAGTGCAGTTGCTACTATAATTAACATTGCTGTCTTTGTACTTATGTGCTTTATTGCCTTTGGATTCACTTCAGCAAAGGCGTTTGGGCTGGTATGCCTGCTGTTTGTGTGCGTATCATTCTTTCTTGGCGGAGCAATGACGGCATTTTACAACCTACTTAACCAAATTTTCGCACCCGGGCAACTTTCAGAATCTTCGGCAAACCCTATTCAATTGTGGCACCTTGCGGTACTTGCGGCAGCGGCGGCGGCAACTGCCTTGGTATGGGGACGAGTGACCTACTCCAAAGCAAAAAAGCCGGAGGTGTCTATCACTCTCACCCTTTTTGGTTCATCTACCGAAGTCATTGGCATGGTGGACAGCGGAAATCTACTTGTCGAACCAATATCCGGTCGCTCGGTAATCATGGTAAAATCGGGTGTTGCGGCTTTGCTTTTACCACCCGAGGCAAGGGACTTATCTCTTGGCGGAATAACAAGTGTCCCCGAAAAGCTGGCAGGGCGAATACGAATGATACCCACCCAATCGGTAGGAGGGCATCGTATGATAGTTGGCATACTGCCGGATAAATTAGTGGTGGACGGCATCGAGAAAGAGGGGTGCATCGGTATTGACCAAGACAAGGAGGGGGACTATGGCGGATTCATGGCTCTTGTGCCTGCATTATTAGTTGAGTAACATTACATATTTATCACATAACATCAGGAGGAAAACAGTA
>WQSD01000174.1 GCA_009788105.1 Oscillospiraceae bacterium
GGCGCAGAAGCCGCCATGAAAGCCGACCCTGCCCTTGCCAAAGGGCTGAATGTGTACCGTGGCAAAGTGGTATACAAAGATGTTGCCGAAGCACAGGGGCTGGAATGCGGGCAAGGAATTTAGCGTAAAACGAAAACACCCCCTCAAACGAGGGGGTGAGTGAAGAAAAAGGTCAAGACCGTGGGCTGTGCGCCCACACCGCACAAGTTTTTTACAAAAAACTTGACTAAAAACTTCTTCTGGCAAAAGCACAGAGTGCTTTTGTACCAAAGTTTTTGAGGTTCTTAGGAACTTTTTTCAAAGCCCTTGTGAGCGCCGAAGGTTGCGGCATTGGCGGCTTTGCCGTCAAACAGGCAACCGTAGTGCGTGAGCGGGCAAGCTCCTAAGTGGGGTTTGGGGCAACGCCACAAGGCGTTTTATGGGTTTTTTAGCCCCAAAACCCCACAGTCTTGACCTTTATATATAGTCAGACCTCATTTGCATTACACGCGAATGAGGTTTTTCAATTATTCACTACTTAAATCAACAACAACATACTCGCCGTTTCGGAAGAAAATTCCGACACCGTGCATAATCCCATGATTCACTTGCACTCGGTGACTTGTGCTGATTATCTGTGTGCCTGATTGGTCGTATATTGCGAAATAACCATCTAAATGTGCTACAAAGTATCCGCCGTCAACTTCGATAAATTCGTATCTGATAGGGATGATTTCGTTGCCGTCAAACCCCATGACGCCATAAAGTCTGCCACGGGAAACGATAATGCCCGCATGCTCTCCGGCTGAAATGTTTATAAAGCCGCCACCAACATAATGCACTCCAATAAGGTCAAATTGTGCAGGCAAGACCTCTTCAAACTGTGCAGTAACCACACCCCAAAGCCCTTCGGAGCGGAGGGCGAAATGTCCGTTATTTAGATACTGAATGTCCTCGTATTGTCCATGAGGGAGAAGAATATTACCTAAGCTGTTATACAGCACCCAGCCTTGTGTTCGGTGGAGAGCGGCAAGCATATTTGTTTCGTTCCCTGTCCAACGAATTTCTTCATACACCGGCTCAATAATGCCATGCACTCCCCAAAGTTCATAGACTGTTTGGACAATGTAAATATCGGCGTCTGTATTCCAAATGGTGAAATAATCACTGAATTCGATAATGTAATTGCCGTCTAAGTCAACTACTGCCGAAAGGTGGTTTGAAACTTCTATCCCCATTGAATTTACCGAATCTGTTCGATTTCGTGCACTGACAACAAAAAGCTCATTCCCAAAGGGTCTAATCCAACTGTACCGCCCAAAAGGAATAATTGTTTCGCCGTTCAAGTCAAATAAAGCAATTTGCACGGCATCGTTTCTTGTTCTTGAAGCAACTATCCAACCATTGTCATGGTCAAAAAATGCAAAGTCAGAAAAATCACCTGCAGAAATAATTGATTCGCCGTCACGATTAACAACTCCAATTTGTGAGCCGCTTACAGCAATAAACATTTCACTTGTTAAAAAGAAAATTTCGTCGTACTCGGAAAATTGTGCCACGACATCGCCGGTTTTGGCATCAATAATGTAAATAATATCATTGCTTATAGCGGCAAAATAATTGTCTAAAAACAAAGGGTTTTGCCAACTGTCAAGGGCAAGGGCATGGTATTGTCCAAATGGAACGATAAATTCTCCGTCTGCTGTACGAACAGCCCATTCTTCGTTACGAAGAACAAGAAAATTGCCGCTTGTGCCGGCGTGCATCATAGCATGATATTGCCCAAATGTTTCTATTTGCCCGGGAAGAGGACCAATGCGAAGTAAGAATACCAAACCAATTCCGATGGCAATAAGAACAACCAAAGCGACTGCGGCAATTATGCCCATTTGCTTTGTGAAAACTTTTTCCTTTAGTGAAGGCGGCGGAGGCGTAAGTGGTTTTCGTGGAATGTTTTTTGTGTGTTTCATTACAGTTCCTCGGTTTTATAATGTTTTGATGTGGGGTAGTATGGTTGTTCTTTCAATGCAGGGGATTCTCCTTTACGCAGAAAGAATATCATTATGCCTATGGCGATAATTGCTGAACCAAAGCCAATCAAAGATGATACACGGAACGGCCCGATTGACAGCACGAATCCTGTGCCGCGAAGCATTTCGATAAATCCTCTTCCAATGCCGTACCATGCAACATAAATGCAGAAAAACTGCCCGTCGAATTTCTTTTTCAGCACTTTCTTTTTCATAAGGACAAGCAATATAGTCAATCCCAACAAGTTCCACAATGATTCGTAGATGAAGATGGGATGTACGCCATATGGGGTGGATGAAGGCACAACCATACGCCACGGCAGAGTTGTTGTCATTCCGTAGACCTCCACATTGACAAAGTTTGCCCACCGCCCAAGGATTTGACCGAGCAGCACTGCAGGTATGGCACAGTCAAGCACTCGTGCAAGTCGAACCTTTTTTACTTTGGCTGAAATAAGTCCAGAAAGAGCCGCCCCGATAATCACTCCGTAAATGGCGATGCCGCCATTCCAAAATGCCAGTGCGTCAATGATTCCGTCTGCCCTGAAACCTGGCGTGAATGCGATAAAATACAGGCGTCCGCCGAGAATGCCACAAGGAACGGCAAAAAGGAACATATCCAGTATGTCGTCTGTGCGATAGCCATCTTTTTTTGCGATACGAAGGAAGTACACAACCGCAATAGCAATGGCGGCAGTAGTTATAATTCCGTACCATGTGACATTTCGTCCGACTAAATTAAATGCCACGCGATTCATGTCAAATTCCCCTATGCCAAGACCGGGGAAAGCGACGGTGTTTATGTTTCTCATGTGGTTAAGTCCTTTTTAAGTGTTTTGGATTTGAGAATGTTTTTCGGCTCTTAGGGTGGCTTCAATACCATCGTACTCCCCCTGTCCCTGCGGGACATCCCCCCTCGTTGACAAAGGGGCTTTACCGAAACATTTCCTTATGCCTCCCTCGCGTGCGAGGGGGGGTGGCTTGCGGTGGTTTTCCGCAAGTCGGGGGGAGTTTGCACGTATCGCTCGGCGGGCAGACACGAGGTCTGCCCCTACAAGCATTCATTTGCTTTTTGTGTTTTTTGTGGTAAATCGCCCTTGACCTTAGCCCTCTTTTTCAAAGATGTTTTCGCTGTATCGTTCGAGCGGGTCGCCCAAGGGGTGCGACCCCTACGGAGTGCTGTGCGACACGCACTCCCCCTGTTCCTGTAGTTTCACCCATGCACCAACGCCACAGCGTGGGCTGCAATGCCCTCGCATTGCCCGGTAAAACCAAGCCCTTCTTCGGTGGTTGCCTTAATGTTGACCGCAGATGTGGGAATATCAAGCGCGGCGGCAATGTTTTTCGTCATCTCACCAACGAAAGGAGCAACTTTCGGCTGTTGTGCCACGATAGTAGCGTCAATATTGCCGATTTTACTTCCGTTGTCCGATAATTTTTTCGCCACAGCGGTGGCAAGAGCAAGGGAACTTGCTCCACGATACTCCTCTTTGGTGTCAGGGAAGTGCATTCCAATGTCGCCCAG
>WQSD01000175.1 GCA_009788105.1 Oscillospiraceae bacterium
AACCCCACGACTTTGACCTTTATCGACAGTCTGAAAGCCCCCCATTCGAATGAACCGGGGGCTTTGCTTTATTTCTCCACGATAGTACATGCCACCGGGGTCAGCTCGCCCTCCTCGGGTATCACAAGGAAGCCACTGTCGCACAATGCCTCGTACAAATAGGCACACGAGTATGTGGAAACCCAAATGCCGGTGTATCCTTTGGTATATGCCTTCAATTGAGGCGGCAGAGTACGATGAATCATATCCCGTGTTTTCAGAAGAAAATCTTTGCACAATGGTGCGAGAAATTCTTTCAGTTTAGTGTTAATGCTGTCAAACAACGCATTTGCCGCGGGTGTGATAACCGCAACATTACAGAAAAGCTCGTCCCCCTGCTTAACCACATAGCCCTCTTTGATTAGCTCGGCGTAAAGCTCGGTGTCGCTTTCCTTTGCGTTGCCTGTATAAACATCGTACAAGGCTTGGCTTTTCGCCTTGTTGCTGTTGGGTAGCTGATTTTGATGGCGATAGCCGCCCAAAAGCTTAAAGTCGGTGGGTAGCACCGTGCAGTTATCCAGGGCGACAGGCGTCCGACCGCCAATCCAAGGAGAGCCTTTTGCGCCCTCGGCAAAGATAAAGCCCCTGCACCCACACGAAAGGATTTTCGGATATTCGTCACTTGACAAGCTGTGTCCGCCAAAATCGAATGACTTAATTCGCTCGGCAAACAGCCACGCATAACGGCTGTCACACACCTCCTGCTTGAAAATGCCAAGAGTTTTCATCTCAGATAAGTGCTTCTTGAACGCCGCTTGAATAACCGGAACATACGCCTCGTTTAGCTTATCGAAATACGCTTTTAATTCTGCCACAGCGTTTTTCTTTAATATGTGCAGGTTTGTCCGATATTTGCCGCGGGCGGGGCTAATCATAACTCCCGCATCCATAAGCAAGTCCACTTCTTCTTCGATAAACACCGCCGACACTCCAAGCTCGGTGGAAATTTCGCTGATGCTCTTGTCACTATCATGGCAGACATGGGCGATTTGACCGGGAAGTTTTCGCTTGAAAATGTTCCACACATTCACTCCTGCCATATCCATAGAACTCATGTAAACTGAAAATTCCAACGGGTTGAAACTTTTTTCTCCAATAGACATAGTATATGCCTCCTTTAGTTTTTGCCTGCCTTTTTGCAGATAAAACTTTGCCATTTCCACAGAAATGCCCAGCTTTGCCGCTGTTTCGGCGATTGATAATTCTTCATAGTAAAAGCATACCAACGCCTTGCGATACAGCCCTGATTGCCGTGACAACTCAAGTTTAATCGCATTTTTCTCTTCTGCAAGGATTATCTCTTCTTCAATGGGGGTGGTATCAATCAAAACATTAGCAAAAACCATAGATTCATCGTCAAGACTGGCGTGTCGCTTTCGCGCGTACCACCGCTTGTATGTATTGTGTGCAATGCTCCACACAAAAGCGTTGAAGTTGGCTATGCTTTCGGTTTTGTTTATCGCTAACACGCATTGAAAAGCAGTTTCCTGTGCAAGTTCCTCTGCTTCGGGCAGGTTGTTTGTGTTTTTGATTGCAAATGCAAGAAACGCAGGCAGATATTCGGTTGTCAGTCGGTGAAGTAATTCTGTTTTGTCTGCCACATGGTTTCTCCTTTGCGGTTTTTGTACGTACAATAGTATAGTAAGCCAAAGGGGCGAAAAGATAAGTGGGGGGAAAAACATTTTACACGCAAAAATAAATTTTGTCAACATAGCACTTGAATTTTCTCATAATCCATGGTATAATGTCTTTGTGATAGTTCTTGTGCCGTCAAGGTGATTCACTCGCCCGTCAGGCGTAAGAACATATAATAAAACAAAAACTAACTACAGGACGGAAAAAACTATGTCAACATTAAAAGGTGCTGCCATTATCGGGCAGTCGGGCGGACCGACTTCGGTCATTAACGCAAGTGCTTATGGGTGCATTAAAACTGCCCTTGAAAACGAAAATATCACCGCTGTGTACGGAGCATTGAACGGCATTTTGGGGGTGCTTCACGATAATCTTATCGACATGAGCAAAGAAGACCCAGCCGAACTTGCTCTGATGCGCACTACCCCCAGTTCTGCTCTTGGCTCGTGCCGCTACAAGCTAAAATCTGCCGCGGACGATGACACCGATTACAAGCGTATCCTTGAAATTTTCAAGAAATACAACATCCGCTATTTCTTCTACAACGGCGGCAACGACAGTATGGACACCTGCAACAAAATCAGCAAGTTCATGCTGGAAAACGGCTATGAGTGCCGTGTGATGGGCATCCCAAAAACTATCGACAACGACCTTGACCTGACCGACCATTGCCCCGGTTATGGCTCGGCGGCGAAGTATATTGCCACCAGTTTGATGGAGATTTACCACGACGCCCGTGTGTACGATACCGGCATGATTACCGTGGTGGAGATTATGGGACGCAATGCCGGCTGGCTTACTGCCGCCGCCGCTCTCGCAAGCTACAAAGGCAACGGCCCTGACCTAATCTACCTGCCCGAAGTGGACTTTGATATGGACGCTTTCGTCGCCCGTGTGCAGGAGATTTATAACGCTAACAAAAAGTGCATTATCGCCGTCAGCGAAGGCATTCGTGACAAGGATGGCAAGTACATTTCGGAGTATGGAAGCGACATGGCGAAGTCGGTGGACGGCTTTGGTCATGCACAGCTTGGTGGACTAGCACCCTATCTTGCCAATGTGCTGAAAGCGAAAACCGGGGCGAAAGTCCGTGGGATTGAGCTTAGCTTGCTTCAGCGTTGCGCCGCCCATTGTGCCAGCCTTACCGACATTAACGAGTCATTTGCCGCAGGGAAGGGTGCGGTTGACAATGCCACCGCAGGAATCACCGACAAAATGGTTGGCTTTGCGCGCACTGTTGGTACTGACGGCAAATATGTCGCCGAAATTAAGCTCTTCGACCTTACGGCGGTTGCAAACACCGAGAAGAAAATCCCCGCAGAGTGGATTCTACCTAACGGTGCAGGGCTGACACAGGAGTTTGTGGACTATGCGTTGCCACTAATCCAAGGTGAAACCGACCTACCAAAAGAGGACAGCCTGCCAAGATTTGTGAAGCTGAAGAAGGTGAAAGTATAGTCTATGATATTTCCCTCTTGCATATTTTCTTGAAATGGGTTATAATGTATAAAGACCGAAATTTACAGCCCAAAATGGAGGCTTTTCATGAGCAACATCGACAAAACCCTGACCTTTTCCATTGTAGACGATAAAGAATCGGAAATCAAAACCACATTGATGACCGTTTACAACTCGCTGGAAGAAAAGGGCTATAATCCACAAAATCAAATAGTGGGGTATATCCTTTCAGGAGACCCTACCTACATCACCAACCATAACAATGCCCGCAGTCTTATTTGCAAAATCGACCGAGATGATTTGCTTGGGCTACTCCTGAAGTATTATTTGGGTGTTTAGTGAAAGTTTTTCGA
>WQSD01000176.1 GCA_009788105.1 Oscillospiraceae bacterium
TAATTATGGTATCGACTTTGAAAGAGGTACATACCATGAAAAAACTTTTATCAATCGCACTTGCGATTTTGCTGTTAGGGTCAACTGTTGTTATGTTGTGGGGCTGTGATGGTAATGATAACGGCTCAAATAGCACGGGCAACGGCGACAGGCCGGGGCAAGATGTGACGCGTAATATTCCGGCTTCTTTAATGAATATGACATTCAACCCTCGATCTCAAAGGTTTGAAAATTATTTATGTGAAGAAGAAGGATATATTCATTTTCCTATTGGTCCAATTGTGAGTTTCTATTCTGAATTTAGAAGGGATTTTGAGAGCTTTTGGGCCTATGATCATGGAAAGACATTCGGAGAATGGATGGCAAACCAACAAAGCGTTGATTAGTTACATGACAGGTCAGTTAGGTGATTTTTGATATAAATTAAATCAACACAAAATCCCCCACCCTCGGGGGATTTTGTTGCTTTTGGGGCGGGAGTGTGGTATAATAAAATAACATTTTCAAAAAAAACTTCACCCCTTGAAACATTTTCCCACTCTGGTGTGTTTTATAAGTGAGTGAAAGAGAGGCAATGTTATGGAAAAGAGGCATTTATCGCGTACGGATGAATGTATCGATGCCCTTATTGAAGATTACGGCGACATGGTGTATCGGTTGGCGTTCCTCTATCTGAAAAACAAAGAGGATGCAGAAGACGTTTTTCAAGACGTATTCATGAAACTGTTCACCGTGACAGCCCAATTTGAAAGCACAGCACAACTTAAATCTTATGTTGCAACCACAACAGTCAACCGCTGCAAAAATATTTTGCGGTCGGTGTGGCGTAAGCGTGTGGACTGCACCGACGAGATAGAAGAACTGTGCAATTTTGCAGACCAAAGTTACACCCAAAGGGAAGGCGAGCTGGTGAAAGAAGTGCTTGCGTTGCCCCTAAAGTATCGGCGTGTGCTTTATCTGCACTATTACGAGGGCTATCAAACCGCCGAAATTGCCAAAATGCTCACTCTGCCCTCTGCCACTGTTCGCACGCAACTTGTGCGCGGCAGAGAGCTATTGAAAAAATACATAAATGAAAGTGAGTGAGTTATGGAACCAAAAGATTTTAAGGGTTTTGACAACATCAAGCCCACCGAAGAATTAAAGCATAGAACCCGCCGCAATATTAAAGAATCAGGTGCAAGAAGGATAGGGAAGTTTGCTATTCCGCGCTGGGCAACTGCCGCTGTTTCTTTGTGCCTGGTGGTCGCAATATCCTTTGGGGTGCTTGTTTTTGTTAATCCACAGGATTATAACACAAATTCAGACTTGCTGAATAGTGGTTCTCCTCACGGCAATGAATCGAGTGATGCTTATCGCAATAGACCGTCATTTGAAAGCGATAGTCCGTCTTTTGGCGATGACAGCAATGACAATGATAGCGGTTGGAGTAACGACTTTTCCGATTGGGATATGCCAAACGGCGGTTCGGAAGTGCCGGGAATTGCACCGCCGCCAAGTGCAGGTGAGGGCACTCCCGGTGATTCTTCTCCAGATTCTGGTTTGACAGAAACGGGACCTGGCACAGGTCATAGACCTCCGCTGTCCACAACTCCTCCCACTGGTGGCAGCACACCACCATCACAGCAACAACCGCCAAATGCAGGTCGTATGACAGCAAGGCACTGGACAGATAATGCTGAGTGGAGCTTTTGGCGAAACCTCACCGGCGGTCAAGGACGATTTGAGAGATTCGCACGCCATTGGGGCATTTCTTTGCAAAACCGCATTGTTGTCACGGTTCAGAATGGGCAAAATCCAATAAACGGCGCGCAGGTGGCACTTTTGGACGCACAAGGAAACGCATTGTGGAACGCAGTTACCGACAATCGTGGTGTTGCATATGTTTTTTACAATGCGGTTACAAGTAACCAAAACCCTGCACGTGTGCGAGCCACATTTGGCGGGCAAACTGCCTATGGTAATGTGAGCGGTGACAGTCTAACCCTGGAGCTGCAAGCAAACAGCCAGCCACGTCCCCTTGACTTGATGTTTATGATTGATACAACAGGCTCGATGGGTGATGAGCTGACCTATATTCAAACGGAACTTGCGGACATTATTCGCCGTGTTGACACAGGCACGCAAGACAATCCTCTGCGTTTAAGCGTGAATTTCTACCGCGATTACGGGGATGAGTATGTGGTTCGTCCTTTCCCATTTACCACAAACATCAACGGGGCAATCAGAGATTTGCAAGCGCAATATGCCGCTGGCGGCGGTGACACGCCCGAAGCTGTACACCGCGCGTTGCAAAATGCTATTCATGAGCATGAGTGGCGTGAAAATTCGACCAGACTGATGTTTCTTGTGTTAGATGCACCTCCCCACGACCACAACGCCCACTATATCCGCCGTCAAATGCAAGAGGCGGCAGAGCGCGGTATTCGTATCATCACTATTGCGGCAAGCGGCACTTGCTCCTCCGCAGAGTTCTTAACCCGCGCCCTTGCAGTGGCAACCGGCGGCACTTATGTGCACGTTACAGGGCACAGCGGCATTGGCAGTGGTCACACCGACCCGACAATCGGTCAGACAGAAGTGCGACAGTTAAACGATTTGATAGTGGAGATTATCCAAAGTTATATGTCGTAAAAATGCCGATAAACATTCTGTAAATATTATCGCTCCCTTGTATTTCGTGTTGACAAGGGGGCGATTTTGTGATATGATTATATGTGGCGTTGACTGCAATCCATTAAGTCAAAATATTGCCTACTATAATTGAAATTACACAAGATCCCGTGCGGAGTCCAGGATGACAAGACTTTTTGGCGTAATTCAACTACATAAGTTTTTGAAGGTGTCGGAAACTTTTTTCAAAAAGTTTCTGATGGTTTTGACCTTAAAATCGACTTTAATATAAAGAGGAACACATGAAAAAAATCTACGCCGACAATGCGGCAACAACAAAATTACATTCGGCGGTGTTAGACGCCATGCTTCCAGCCCTCACCGAGGACTGGGGCAATCCCTCCAGTCTGCACAGCGGTGGACAAGCTGCCGCCGCTACCCTTGCCGAGGCACGCGCGAAAATTGCCAGCCTGCTTGGAGTGCAAAGTCGTGAGATATTCTTCACATCCGGCGGCACGGAGAGCATAAACTGGGGGCTTCGCGGGGCGGCGTATGGCAACTCCGCCAAGGGCAAGCACATTATATCCGCGAAAACCGAGCATCCTGCCGCCCTCGAAACCCTTACGGCGCTTGGAAAAGAGGGGTTTGAGGTTCAGCTTCTTGACGTGGATAGCGATGGCATGATAACCGCCGAGCAGGTCGCTGCCGCTATGAGAGAGGACACCGTTTTGCTGTCCCTCATGTACGCAAACAACGAAGTGGGAACGATTTTGCCCATTGCCCAGTTTGCCCAATTGGCACGGGAACGTGGGGTGACATTCTTCTGTGACGGAGTGCAAGCCGCAGGGAAGTGGGAGATAAACCTTG
>WQSD01000177.1 GCA_009788105.1 Oscillospiraceae bacterium
CATTTTCGCCAACTCCACTCTTGCGGCGGGAACGGTGGTGATTTTCACCGCAATATCCAACAAGATGAGTGGAATTTCTCGCCGTTGCCTTGATATGTTCGGGCTGTCTGCCCTATCAAAAAAAGCCCGCACCCCGGTCAACGGATTGGGGATAGAGCTTTTCTATGCCGCACTTGAGAATTGGGGGGTACGAGAAGTGCATCGATACAGGGTTAGGGGCAGTTATGACAAGCATTATGGGTATTTTGTGGTGTGACCCTAAACAGCCCAAACCATTCTTCCGTCCCCTCACCGCCCGTTTGGCGAGAGGGGGCGGTTTGCATTAGCTCCAGCCCATGTGCCGCCGCAGATGCTGTTACATCTTCTAACACTTGTTTTAGCAGAGAAGGAGTGCGAATTTTCCCCGACTTGGTAAGCCCTTTCCGCCCAACCTCAAATTGGGGTTTGATTAAACTTATCACTGTCGCCCCCTCTGCAAGAAATGGCAAAATCGAGGGATACAGCAGGGTTTGCGAAGTGAATGACACATCAATGGTGCAAACGCTGCACTTTTCAGGAATATCGGCAGGTGCCAGGTCACGGGCATTTCGCCCCTCAAGGGAAATAAGCCGTGGATGGCTTATCAAGCTGTGGTGTAATTGGTCACGACCAGTGTCCACCCCATAGATTTTTTCAGCACCGTGCTGTATCAAGCAATCGGCAAATCCCCCGGTTGACGTACCAATATCAAGAACAACCGCCCCCGAAATGGTTTTTGCCAAGCCAAAATCCTTGATTGCCCCCGCTAACTTTAATCCGCCGCGACTTACATAAGGCAGGGGTTGGGCGGTAATGGCAACCAAGCAATTTTCAGTTATTTTGTGGGCGGCACGAATACAGGTTTTGCCGTTTACCGTCACTGCACCGGTTTCAATAAGAAAGGCAGCACGTGAACGACTTTCCGCATAGCCTTTCTGTGTTAAATACAAATCAAGTCGCACTTTGATACTCCGAGTATATCACCATTGGAGTCTTTTGTGCATTGCGGATGTAGCTTTCAATGGTGCGGAAATAATCAAGGTCAAGAATAGCGGCGGATGCGGCGCGCAAGGCAACAATTTGCTGTCTAATTATGTCCACATAATTGTCCGGCACAACTATTCCTTCGTTGGGCACAAATCTGCTTGTGTTGGCGAAAAATCTGCCGTTGTTGGTGATAAAACTGCTGTCGTTAAAAATGACAAGAGGTGCCGAGTCACCAAGGAAGTCACTACCCATCAACATTCTTGAATCAAAAGGCAAATTCAGTAGATTTAGCAGGGTTGGTAACAGGTCAACATTGCTTACAGGGCGTTCTACAACAACAGGTTGCATTCCCTGAACATACAGCACCATGCCGGTGCGGTGGCGGTCTATCTGTTGGTTTTCAATGGGACGCCCCCGTAGCTCTGCAAGTTCGGCATTAGTAAGAAATTGCGACTGGGGCGGGTGGTCGGGTAGGATAGCAATAACTGTTCGCTCTGCAATGCCCGCATGGTTAAGGCGTTCCATCAAATATGCCACCGCAAGCTCAAGCTCAAGCTGTGAGGCAAGATATGCACGAACTCTTGTAGAATATGGCAAGTGTGCAACAGCATTGCGATGTCTGAACGCCATGCTGTTCCCAACAAAGTCATACACTCCGTGTCCGCTGACCGTCATGTAGTGAACATGGAAATGCTCTTGTTCAATCCAATTATCAACGCTTGCTTGCATCATGCGCAAGTCGCTGTTGGGCCATACATTTTCACCAAGATTCAAGCCGTTGCCCACAGCCAGCCAGTTATAACCAAGGTTAGGGTGGGAAATATGCCGAGAGTAAAAGGTGTATGTATGGTTATGAAACGCCCATGGTTGTGTGTTCATTTCAGCAAACTGCATTCCCAAAGTAAATGGTAGCCATGTGCGCTCTCGTCCTGTTCGGGCAAACCAGTTGTGTCCTTGGCGAGGAATAATGCTTGTGACACTGGCAAATTCTCCGTCAGTGGTATTCCACGGGGGCGTGTAAAAGTTGGGCACATAAAACCCATTTCGGGTCATGTGATATAAAGTGGGGGTTAAATCAGGTCTAACAGCAAATCCGGCAAACCCTTCTGCCACGATGAAAATCACATTATATCCCTCAAATTTGCCGGTAAAGTCGTTTTGTCGACCGGGCTGCCTATTTCCGAAAAATTCGTGCATTTCTCGCAGACGTTGATTGTTGGTAGCGGCGGCAAGGGCGGCGAAGTCTATGTTAAAAGCGTTGTAATACAGTTGTCTTGGAGGTGGAGGAGGGTCGGCATCGTTATAATAATCGTTATCATTGTAGCTGTCGTTGTCGTTGTTATTTTGCGGTGGTGGGTCAACAGGGGGACGAACAGGGGGGCGGGGGGCATTTGGATTTTCCACTTCGGGAATTTGCGGTACATCCGCCAGTCCCGAATCTCCTCCCCGTGGCACAATACGTTCGGTAAGTTGTACGCCAATTGCACCCAAAAAACCGCTGTTTTCAAAAAGTTCGCTGTCGCTGTGATAGTTGTTCCCGAAGAAAACGCCCATAGTTGACGACGGATTATATGCCGCCGGAATAAATGCGCCCCAAATTGCTATATTAACCACAAAAGCAGTAGCAACAAGGCTTGCCAGCTTTATCTTGCCGACTTTGATTTTAGTATCAATTGCTGTCTGCTTGATTTTTTCGTGCCGTTCAAAGCAATACACTCCAAAAAGCGGTGTTGCCGCCAGTAGTGTCCACGGCAGGGTATATAAAATATGAGCTATGATTTCGCCTATAAACTCTCCAAACACATCTCCTGCATGACCAAGCATATTTAGTGACCAAAAGGAAGCAAAGGCGTTTGAATAAACAATTTGCGAGCTGTAGAATATCCAGATTATTGCCATTATTGCCACGGCAGTCCACCGCCGAAACTTTGGCGAAAGCAGGGTGAACAATACTGCCACAGTAATGCCTAACGGCAATGTTATCAACAGTATGCGAAGCAGTGACCAGGAAAAAAACACTTCAAAGGAAAAAATCCGCAAAAACATTTCCCACGTAAAAAAGCACGCCCAGTACACGGCGACACGGAGCAAAAAGTGCGTATCTATGAAAATTTTCTTTGCTTGTTCTATAAACATTGTTGTTCTCCGATTTTTTTGTGTTTGGAGGGTGCTGTGGGGTGGGGTGTTAGGTGAGGTTTGGCTCTGTCCATGACCAACCGCACCCGCCCTTTGCCTCCCTCGTGGAGGGAGGTGGCTTGCGGGTGGTTTCCCCGCAAGACGGAGGGAGTGGGCACAGACTGTTCGTTGCGGGCAGACACAAGGTCTGCCCCTACGGTTAGGACGTGGGGTGCGGTGCGTGCTGTTCGGCGGACGACCGAGGACGGTCGCCCCTACAGGTGCGGTGGGTATCATTCGGCGGGACGCCCAGGGGTGCGT
>WQSD01000178.1 GCA_009788105.1 Oscillospiraceae bacterium
AGTGTGTTGAATATCTCGGCGGATAAGCGGTGATTTTCCGCTTGGAGCGAATTTTTTTGGTTTTTCAAAAACGCACTTCGTTGCGTAGCAACGGTTTTTGACGAAGTAAGAAAAACGAGGTTGAAACATGATTGACCTGAATCCGTCTTAGAGAGACACAAAACTAATTGGAGGAAACATGAGCAAATATGACAGTTACATTGGGCGGTTGCTTAACGACCGCTATCGGCTGAATAAATTCGTTGGCGTGGGTGGCATGGCAATGGTTTTCGAGGCATTTGACACTTTGGAGAACCGCATTGTTGCCATCAAACTGCTACGAGAAGAAATTGCAAGCGACATGACTTCGGTAAAGCGATTTATCAACGAATCCAAAGCAGTAGCAATGCTTGACCACCCTAACATCGTGAAAATTTATGATGTTGAAGTTCGTGGGGAGCATAAATATATCGTTATGGATTTGGTGGAGGGCATCACTCTTCGCAGTTACATGGACAGCAAAGGTGCGTTGCCGTTTAAGGCGGCAATCACCATAACCGAGCAAATTATCCTTGCCCTTGAACACGCCCACAGCAAGGGAATTATTCATCGTGATATTAAGCCGCAAAACATTATGCTGCAAAAGTCCGGTAAAGTAACAGTTACTGACTTTGGCATTGCCAAACTCCCTAACGCAGAAACAGTATCCATGGCGGACAAAGCCATTGGTACGGTGTTTTACATTAGCCCGGAGCAGGCAGGGGGCAAAGAGATTGACGCCCGCAGTGACCTTTATTCCTTGGGCATACTCATGTATGAAATGAACACAGGCAAACTCCCATTTAACGGAGAAACTCCTGTGTCTGTTGCGTTGATGCAAATTAACGACACTCCCCGCCCACCCCACGAAGTTTTGCCCAGTATCCCCCGTGGACTGGAACAGATTATCCTGAAAGCAATCGAAAAAGACCCTGCGGCACGCATTCAGTCTGCAGAAGAAATGCTTGGTTACTTGAAGAAAGTGTCTGCTGACCCTTTCACAGTATTTGATTTCGGTGTTCCTGCAAATGCAACAGCAAAACAAACTCCTGCTGAGGTTGAAGAGGAGGAAGAAGAGTATATCCAGCCGAAAAAATCTCTTCGCAAGCGTATTTTCGGCGACCGCCGCTCAAAAGCAACAATGACCCCGATTATTCTTGCGGTGTTTTTAGCCGCATTGATTGTTGGGTCAATATCAGCAATTTACTTGATATTTAATGTGTTTGACCCGCTACTTGATATTTTCAGACCTACCGAGGATGTGGGTATACGAGTTATTGATTTCCGTGGTGAAGAAGCCAACAGTTTGAACATTGAAAACTGGAATCATCAAGGTTTTGAAGTGCGTGTTCTTCGTGAACCAAACGGATATTTTCCAAGTGGGGAGGTTTTTCGCCAGGACCCAATGCCTGGTGTAACCCGCCGTCATGGGTATACAGTTACCCTAACTGTATCAACCGGTCCCGATATGGCACGTATGGGAAACTATATCATGGAAGACCATCGTATAGCCCAAACAAATTTACAGGCAAGAGGTTTTGATGTTGTTATTGAACATGTAAACAATAACGCAATACCTAATGGTTTGATTGTCAGCACAAAGCCTGCTCCCGGTCAACCCATTGCCGCATTTGGTAATCAGATAACATTGCAAGTGTCCAGAGGACCAACAATTCAAAATACCAATGTGCCTAATTTGGAGAACATGACAAGGGCGCAGGCAGAAGCGGCTATTCGTGCCGCAAATCTGCGGGTGGGTACTGTAACAACCGAACCCAGAGCCGTTGAAGGCGTGCCGCCAGGGACTGTATCCTTCCAATCCCATGCTGCAAATGCGTCTGTAGCACGAAATACAGTGATAAACATTCGCATTAACACCGGAACTCCTCTTGCAGTGCCAAACGTGGTAGGACAAACCAGAGAAGAGGCAACTGCGGCTATTACTGAGGCAAATCTTGTTGTTGGCACGGTGACGTATGATTATTCTGATACTGTCGAGCCAGGGTTGGTAATTCGCCAAACTCCAGCGGGCGGCGCACCGCACGTGGCAGAATCAAGTGTGGATCTTGTTATTGCACGAGCGCGTCCCGGGGTAGAGCCTCCGCCGCCACCACCGCCACCGGGCAATGATAATGACGATAACGATAATGACCCAATTGACGATAATGATGTGGACAACGACAACGACAACGATAACGATTAGGAGTGGGCTTTGTAGCGCCTTGACGCGAGTGAAGAGGGAGGCACGCACCCGATTGGGGCTTGCCGAAATGTTCCCTTATGCCCCCTTCGCTCTGCGAGGGGGGTGTCCCGCAGGGACAGGGGGGAGTGCGATGGCACAGCCGTACCTTTTCGGGGACTACCTGAGTGGGTGCGGTTTCTTTGGTTTCACACCTACCCCGTCAGGGGCAACACCCCCTACCCCACACTATCACCAAAACCCACAGGAGAACCTAACCAAAAATGATTTACAGCTATGAAATGGTAGTCAACTCCCACGACACCGACTACAACGGCGAAGTACGTGCCGCCTGCCTGATGAAATATATGCAGGAGGCTGGAATGTTGCAACTGGAAGAGCTTGGACCTTCGCCCCAAACATTGTTCGACGCAGGGCGAACATTTTTCCTTTCCCGCGCAGTGGTCAGCATCTACCGCTCCCTGCGAGCATATGAAAAAATCCGCGTGGAAACATGGGGCTGTGAAAGCCGTGGAGTGAGCTTTGTCCGCTCTGCGCGAATATTCCGCGGTGATGACCTTGTGTGCGAAATGGTGACAGTGTGGGCATTACTTGACATAAATTCCGGTAGCCTTGTTAGAACTGCGGACTTTGAAGCCGGGTTCAAGATGGGGCAAGCCCTTGAGCTGTATGATCAAGTGAAACTTCGCATTCCCGAGGGAGTGAAAATGTCACTGATGGGGGAATATCCTGTTACATACGCGGTTTGTGACGTGAACCGCCACATGAACAACACGTGTTACCCTGATATGTTCTGCGGATTTTTGCCTATGACTAACGGGCAAAGGGTTGTTAGTTTGACATTTTCTTTTGCCGCCGAGGCAAAAATGGGTTGCACCCTGAAAATATACTCCGGCGAAGGCAGTGAACGGGGACGGCACTACTTCCGTGCAGTTGGCGATGACGGCAAAACCTGCACCGAAGCGGAAATTGTGCTGGAAGAGTGAAGTCTTAAACCCAAACAACCGGCATCGTCAGCGGAACGCCCTTGACTCCGTTCCGTACAAGGGGTGCGGTTGAACAAATGTAGGGGACGACGCCCTCGGCGTCCCGCCTTTTTAGATAGCATAAACATTTTCGTTTCGTTACAACCTTATTACGAGGAGCGAAGTGACGAAGCAATCCATTTCGTGGCGGGCGGATTTCGCCGAACAAAACGCTC
>WQSD01000179.1 GCA_009788105.1 Oscillospiraceae bacterium
TTTTACAAAAAGGTGGTCGGGTGTGGGGTGAAACTCCACGACCTTGACCTTTTTTTTCACTCTGAATCGCCGAAATAGAAGGCACACTAAAAAGAGGAGAAAAACTATGAAAAAACCACGATTCGAGGGCTGGTACTTCAAGCACCAAGCGGGCGGAAAATCCCTGGCACTTATACCCGGACGAGCGGCAGACAAGGCGTTTATACAAATTGTTACCGACACCACGGCGCACATTGTGCCATTTCCGCTGTCTCAATATTCTCGCAAGGGCGATGTGGTAACTATTGGCACGAATCGGTTCAGTCCGATGGGCGTGCGGCTGAACATAAGCACGCCTGACGTTGCCCTTACGGGCAAAATCACGTACAGCACACTCACCCCACTGAAAAGCAACATCATGGGTCCGTTTCGCTTTTTCCCAATGGAATGCACCCATGGGGTGGTCAGCATGGGGCATGATATTCGCGGAAAAGTGCGCCTGAACGGCGTAGAATTCCACTTCGACGGCGGTCGAGGATATATCGAATCTGACAGCGGAACTTCCTTTCCGAGTGACTACACATGGGTTCACTGCAACGATTTTAGCCACCGCAACTGCTCCATCATGGTTGCGGTGGCACGGATTCCATTTTGCAGAACGAAATTTTGGGGTTGCATTACGGTAGTGCATCTGGACGGGCGAGAATATCGCTTGGCAACATATCGTGGGGTGAAAATTCTTCGCTGTACACGAAAATCTATTGTGCTAAAACAGGGCAGGCACGAGCTAAGCATTACACTGGATGAGTCGGGGCATAGCCTCTCCCTACCTGCTCCAAGTCTTGGCAAAATGAGCAACTTGATACGGGAAAAGCTGTCCTGCGGTGCACACTTCCGCTTCACCGAGGGAAGCAAAATCCTGTTTGATGGGTGGAGCAGTCTTGCCAGTCACGAGTGGGAGATGGGTGGGGCAAAAGGTTGATTATATTTCATCCAAATATTCAGACAACGTTTTTTTTGCAAGCTCGGGATTAGCATTATTCCCGAGCTTTTTCATCATCTGCCCCATTAAGAAGCCAAAAGCTTTTTGTTTCCCACTGCGGTACTCCTCTACGGCGGTGGGGTTTTCGGCGATGACGGATTTGGCAACATCCAAAATGGCGGTGCTATCCGTTTCCTGCATCATCAAATTGTTAGCTTTGATATACTCCTGTGGGTCACAGCCTGTGGTATAAACTGCGGCGACGGCTTGCTTATACGCATTTCGGTTGATTTTGCCGCCGGTTACAAGGGAAATAAGCACAGCCAGCTTTTCAGGAGCAACCTGTAGTTCCTGCGGAGCGACCCCAAGGGTGTTCATCAGTCGCATAAGTTCGATTGTGATTAGGTTAAACGACTCTCTTGGGTTGTCACTTAAAGCGACAAGCCGGTCGAACAATTCTGCAATTGGCTTGTGCTGTGTTAAAATTGCAGCATCTTTTGGGGAAAGACAATGCTCTGATTGATAGCGTTGCCGTTTTTGGTGTGCAAACTCCGGCTGTTCGCTACGCAATCGGGCAAGCCACTCTTCGTCAATGTAAACAGGCGGCAGGTCCGGCTCCGGGAAATAGCGATAATCGTGAGAGTTTTCTTTTGAACGCATTGAGTAAGATTCGCCTTTATCGTCGTCCCAGCGGCGGGTTTCCTGAGTTATTTCGCCGCCCTTTTCTAAAATTTCGATTTGTCTTGCTGTTTCGTGAGCTATGGCACGGGAAATTGCCTTGAATGAGTTAAGATTTTTCGTTTCGGTGCGTGTACCGAATTTCTCTTCGCCTATGGGGCGAACAGACAAGTTCACATCAGCACGCATCGAGCCTTCTTGCATTTTGCCATCGCATATGCCAAGATACACAAGAATTTCCCGAAGCTGTTCAAGATAGGCGATAACCTCTTCCGTAGTGCGAAAATCGGGCTGGGACACTATTTCCAAAAGTGGCACACCTGCACGATTATAGTCCATTTGCGTATACCCGTCGGTGTGTAAAAGCTTGCCTGCGTCCTCTTCCATATGGATTTGACGAATGCGAACAGTCCCACCATCAAGCTCCATTTTGCCGTTTTGGCAAATAGGGCTGTATAGTTGGGACACCTGATATGCTTTAGGCAGGTCAGGGTAAAAATAATTCTTGCGGTCAAAGCGATTTGGCGAGGTAATATCGCATTCCAAGGCTAACCCTAATTTTACCGCTGATTCCACAACGGCTTGGTTCAGCACCGGCAAAGTTCCCGGCATACCTGTGCAAACATCGCACACATATGTGTTCGGTTCGCCGCCAAACTTGGCAGAACACCCGCAAAAAATCTTTGTGTTGGTGGACAGTTCTGCGTGAACCTCCAGCCCCATTACAACTTCCCATTTCATTGGTTCACCCCCTTGGAACTTTCGTATGATAATCTGTGCGTTGTTGAAACACCCGTGCGGTACTTACAAGTTTGTCCTCGGAGAAAGCGTTTCCTATCAGCTGACAGCCTATGGGCAGACCCTGTCGGTCAAACCCGCATGGGATAGCCACCGAGGGCAGTCCCGCAAGGTTCACCGATACTGTGTAAATATCCCCCATGTACATCTTCATAGGGTCGTCAATGTTTTCCCCGATTTTGTACGCTGTGGTTGGTGCAACAGGAGAAATAATCATGTCATAGGACTCGAAAAGTTTGTCATAGGCTGTTTTTATCAGGGTTCTTGTTTCTAAGGCTTTTTTGTAATACGCATCGTAATAGCCTGATGACAGTACAAAAGAACCTGTCAGGATGCGCCTTTTCACCTCCAGACCAAAGCCCTGGTTCCGCGTATGGCGATAAACCCCGTCAAGTGTGTCGCCTGCTTCGCTACGATAGCCGTACTTTAGCCCATCATAGCGAGAAAGGTTGGAGGAAGCCTCGGCACAGGCGATGATATAATACGCATGAATGGCATAATCCATCAAGGGCATATCAAATTCTTGGATGATTGCACCTGCCGCCGCAAACTCATTTGCCGCCGCCAGTACACTTTGTTTGACACTTTCGTCAATGCCAGCGGCGAAATAGTTCCGTGGCAGTCCGATTTTCACACCTTTTAGGTGCTGTGGGGTGCTATCTGTAAAGTCAAATGGGGCTTTGATGGTGCAGGTGCTGTCTTTTGCGTCTGCTCCTGATATTATGGAGAGCAGAGCGGCACAGTCGTCGATACTTCGACCCATTGGACCGATTTGGTCAAGGGAGGAGGCGTAGGCAATAAGCCCATACCGCGAAACCGAGCCGTAGGTGGGCTTTATCCCGCTAATGCCGCAGAATGAGCATGGCTGACGGATGCTGCCCCCTGTGTCCGAGCCAAGGGTGAGGGGCACTTCCCCTGCCGCTACTGCTGTCGCACTACCGCCGGACGAGCCACCAGCAACAC
>WQSD01000180.1 GCA_009788105.1 Oscillospiraceae bacterium
CTTCGCTCACGCATTACGGCAACCTGCTGGACGGGTGAACCGCCCATACTGTTGCCTCCAGCGCTTACTAAAAACGCTTGGAGCGCCCTTGTGAGCGCTGAAGGCGGTGGTATGACTGGTTCACCCAGTCAGCAGACCGCCGAAATGCGTGAGCGGGCTATGATTGACCACAATGCGGGATTAGAAGGCACTCCCAGTATAACACAAGTTTTAGAATTTGTCAAGAGGGAATAATAACCCCCCTCCCCCTTGACAAAATCTGCGTTTTAGTGTATAATGTTGATATACATCATTGAAAGAAGAACTTATACATGACAAACCCAACCATCGCCATTCTTGGTGCAACAGGTGCTGTTGGCAGTGACATACTGCAAATACTACACGAGCGAAACTTCCCTTTTGAAGAATTACGCTGTCTTGCCAGCGCGCGTAGTGCCGGAAAAACATTGACTTGTTCAGGAAATTCTTACACGGTAACCGAAGCGACAGAAGATGCTTTTTGCGGAGTAGATATTGTTTTTGGTGCGACTGAAAATGACCTTTCCGAGCAGTGGGCGCCTATTATCAAGGCGGCGGGAGCCGTTTTCATTGACAACAGCAGTGCGTTCCGCCTTTGCCCGGACACCCCTCTCGTCATTCCGGAGGTGAACCCACAGGCGGCGAAAACCCACAAAGGCATCATCGCCAACCCGAACTGCACCACCATTATCAGCCTTATGGCACTCGCACCCATCGCCCGCTTGTCCCCTCTTGAAAGCATTACCGCCGCATCATATCAGGCGGTTTCCGGGGCAGGTGTGCCGGGGCTAACCGAGCTTGAGGGGCAAGTCGCCGCCCATGTAAATGGTGGCACAATGGAAGTGTCCACTTTCGCACATCAAATTGCGTTCAACGTGATTCCATGCGTTGGTGGAGCGGACGAGTCGGGCTATACCAGCGAAGAGATGAAAATGCAAAACGAAAGTCGCAAGATTCTTGACTTGCCGAACCTTAACGTCACTTGCACTTGTGTGCGTATTCCTGTGATGCGTTCCCATTCTGTGGCGATTTCCGTTGTTACAAAAGAGGAATTGTCCCTGGAACAGGTGCGCCAAGCTCTCGCTGCCGCTGACGGCGTGAAACTGACAGACGACACCAACGCGGGGGTATATCCCATGCCAATTAACACCAGCGGGCAGGATATTGTCCACGTTGGGCGAATTCGCCGTGACCTGACCAACCCACGAGGGATTACCCTGTTCTGTAGCGGCGACCAAGTACGCAAAGGTGCGGCAACAAATGCGGTGCAGATAGCAGAGTTGTTGCTGGGGTAAATACAGGAGAATAGGTTTGAAAATAACATACTGAAAGGACGCGCGAGAACAGTGAAAACAATGCGGGATGCAACTATTTTGCTCCCTGCAGCGTGACCGCCCCTTGTGCGTGGTGCGAAAAATGAAAGATTTTATTAAACAACAAATTGCTGAAATACAGGCACAAGTGGGGAAACGCGGAGTGCTGTTGGGCTTGTCGGGAGGGGTGGACTCTTCTGTGTGTGCCGCCTTGATTGAACAGGCGTTGCCCGGACAACTTCACTGCATTTTCGTTGACCACGGACTGATGCGGAAAAACGAGGGCGACGAGATTGCGGCGGTGTTCTCGAAGAAAAATCTGAACTTTATCCGTGTCAACGCACAAGAGCGATTTCTTTCCCGCCTTGCAGGGGTGACTGACCCTGAGGCTAAGCGAAAAATCATCGGAGAAGAGTTCATTCGTGTGTTTGAGGAAGAGGCGGCGAAGCTGGGTAGCGTTGATTTCCTTGCACAGGGCACGATTTACCCCGACGTTGCCGAGTCCGGCTCGGATGGACATAAAAAGGTGAAGAGCCACCACAATGTTGCCCTGCCTGACGACATTGGCTTTGCGGGGCTGGTGGAACCCCTCCGCTCCCTATACAAAGAAGATGTTCGTGCAGTAGGCAGGGAGCTTGGCTTGCCTGAAGCTCTTGTTGCCCGCCAGCCTTTCCCGGGCCCTGGAATTGGGGTGCGGATTCTTGGGGAGATTACCCGCGAGAAATGCGACCTGCTCCGTGAGGCGGACGCTATTGTTCGTGAGGAGATTGACAAACTGCCAACCGAGAGCCGCCCAAGTCAATATTTCGCCATTTTGCCTGACCTGCTTACTGTAGGTGTGCGAAACAGCGAGCGTTGCTATGAACACATTATTGCCGTTCGTGCGGTGTCTACACGGGATTTCGTCACCGGGCAGTACACTCGCCTGTCACACAAAGTATTAGAGGTCATCGCCGCCCGAATTACCGCCGAAGTGGCAGGGGTGAACCGAGTAGTGTATGATATTACGGACAAGCCCCCGGGAACTGTTGAGTGGGAGTAAATAACACAAAAGAACACCCCTTGGGTGGTCACCCATAAAACAGCATGTTGTTTTTGTCCGCAGATGTTAAGCAACATCTGCGGATTTTTCTTGTGTGGTACAGTTTTCGAGTGATGGTAAAACTCCAATCAAGTCATAACTGATATGCAAGCCTTGTCTTCGCTTACCGCTACTCTTGTCGGGAGCCTCGACATAAACTTTATGCACCAAGTCATTGAGAATGGTCGGCGTCAGCTCATCCAGCTCGGAATATCTCTTGCATTTCGCCACGAACCTGTCAACATCATTGCCCCGCTGTTCTTGCTGCTCAAGCTCTGATTGCCATTGCTCTAACTTGGACTGTAATTCAGCTTGTTCCGCTTCGTAATCAGCAGACAATTCTTTGAACCGAGTCTCGGAAAGTTTTTCGGCAACAAAATCCTCGTACAACCGCTTGAACAGTTTGGACAACTCTAATATTCGTCGCTCGCCTTGAGTGATTTGTTTGCGCTTGATAGCAAGTTCTTTCTTCAAGTCAGCAGTACGCATGGCATTCACTCGACTGCGAAATTCGTCCTCGTAATGTGCAACGAAATCGGTCACATACTGTATGTGCCACAGCACCATCGCTTCAAGAATAACCGCTCGAATGAAGTGAGTGGAGCAGACTTCCTTACCTTTTGTGCGAGAAGTTGAACAAATAAAATGGTCTTGCCGTGCCTCAAAGTTTTTGCTTGTACAATAATAAAGTTTTTCTCCGCAATCGGCACAATGTACGATACCCGAAAACATATTTGTTTTGCCCAGTTTTGCCGGACGGCGTTTGTGTTTTCGCAATTCTTGCACCTTTTCCCAAGTGTCAAAGTCAATGATTGCCTCATGCGTGTTCTCGAAAATCATCTGCTTTTCAAGCGGATTGTCGAACTTCTTTTTGTTCTTGTATGAGGCACGATATGTTTTGAAGTTGACCATATGACCGAGATATTCCCGCCGCTCTAAAATATTCGCGATAGTTGTAGTCTCCCAACGACTTTCACTC
>WQSD01000181.1 GCA_009788105.1 Oscillospiraceae bacterium
CCATGTTTCGTGTACCGGGCGACTTTTGTTTCTCGATATAGCTTTTTCGAGGTGCGTATCACACTACCGTCACAGCCCACGCTATAGATAAATCGCTCGCTGTAAATTGGCAATCGTGCGTAAATGATGTCAAGTTTATCCTGCATTTAGGGTGTTTACTCCTTGGTGTTTTTGTCCTCGTGTGCGTTGCCTTGTCTATGGGTTATGCTCTCCTCTGCCCTAATTTTTTGTATTCTTGCCTTCAGCACCTGCATTATGGTGTTGTGCGTGCTTTCCCGCTCGGCGATTGTCGTCATCACGTCCTCATCCACTCCATCTTCCGCCACAAGGAAGTGTTCCACAACGCTATCAAACTCGCTACCTTGCCGCAATAGACGGCGAACACCTTGGAAGTTCATTTCAAAACTCCAGTTCAGTCCGAACCAAATCACGTGTCTCCCGCCGGCTTGCAGATTAAGTCCATAGGCACAAGAAGCAGGGTGTGCCAACAGAATATCAATCTCGCCGTTGTTCCAATCCGTTTCATCCTGTGCGTTCTCATAAACACGCAGACGATATTTTTTGCCCAGTTTCTCGGCAATGCGGTCACGGTCATGCTGAAAAGAATAAAAAACAAGGCAGGATTCGCCGTTTAATCGTTCAACAAGCTCGGTCAGGCTGTCCAACTTGTGGTCGTGAATGTGATTCACTTTTCTGTCCGCGCCGTATATCGCCCCATTGCAAAATTGTAGTAGTTTCCCAGTAAGCACAGCGGCACTTTGTGCTGTGATGTTTTCTTCGTCCAACTCCAAAAGCATTTCACGCTCGAACTGCCGGTATGCCTTTTTGGTCTTCTCGTCCAACGCCACGGGGATTTCGTGCTTAATGTGTTTCGGCAAAGATAGATTGTCGTCATCTGTCAAACTGATACAGATGTCGCTGATGGCGTCCAATATGGCTTTCTCCGACGTTTCTTTCGGGGAATAGGTTGTGAAATGGCCGCCGTGGGTGTTCGTGTTGAAATAACAATCCCGAAAAGACGTGATCGTTTTACCCAACCGCTGCCCCTCGTCCAACAAATACACCTGTGCCCACAGGTCGCCTATGTTCTTGCTTGATGGTGTGCCAGTCAACAACACCACTTTTTTACAGAAACGCCGTATCAATTTTAAGGCTTTGAACCGCTTCGCCGATGGATTTTTGAAACTGGTGGATTCATCGCACACCAGCATATCGAACGGCCACGCTTGCTGGTAGTAGTCCACCAACCACGGGACATTTTCGCGGTTTATGATAAAAACATCAGCTTGTGTGTTCAGTGCTAAAATCCGCTTTTTCTCACTCCCCAACACCACGGAGAATCGCAAGTGTTTTAGGTGTTCCCACTTTTGCGCTTCTTTGCTCCATGTTGCTTCTGCGACTTTACGGGGGGCAATTACCAAAACTTTGCGTATCGCCCACCGCCCATAAATTAACTCATTCACCGCAGTTAGCGTGATGGATGTCTTGCCCAGTCCGGGTGATAGGAATAAGCCGATGGCGGGGTCGTCCACGATTCGCTGTATGGCAACTTGCTGATACTGGTGCGGGACGTATTCTTTACGCTCCATAAGGCATCACCTCATCAACGAATTGCGCCACCTGTTCCCAGCCTTTAAGCAACCTAACATTTGCCCCTGTTGCCGATAGCCGCTCAATCTGCCATTTTTGAAGTCTACGCGCACCGCCTATTTCGGTTTTTAGTTCGACAAACCAAACTACCCCCTGCGGCGTTATCACAATGCGGTCGGGAACTCCCGGGTCATTCGGCGACACAAACTTATACGACAGTCCGCCCCGCGATTTAATCAGGTCACACATCTTTTTCTCGATTTGTTTTTCGGACATTTTTTGTCCCATTATTCACCCCTTTCAAATTTCAAAGATTTACAAATCACCGACACCACCACCAATGTCCATCCTCAGTATTTACCTGGCTACCGTACCATGCTCTCGCCGCTTTAATCTGTGCCCGAGTGTATCCCAGCTTCTTACCTTCGGCATAGACTGTTTTAATATGCACCCGATTACTCGACCACAAATATTCTCTCAACCAATTGGCCACGACATGGTCAAAATTTAGTTGTTGTTTTTGCGATAACATTTTTTTTGCTCCTTTCTCGCCGTTTTGACATAAGTTACAGCGTTTTTCTCTTTTGTACCAACGCTTTTTACACTGTTTAGTAAACTGTAACTTAAAAAGGCGGTTCTCCCTATACTATATAATAATTTGGACATTTAGGTAGATTTGGAGATTTTAATATTCTCCTAATCTTCCTAATTCTCCTAATTCTATTTTAAGTGTTTTACTTGGTTACAAAAGTTATTAAGTTACAGTAAGTATTAAAGCCTTGGTGTTATTAGATTTTTTGTGTAACTTTCTTTTGGGCAAAAAAGTTACAATCCCATTTTTGGTTACAGTTTTAGATCACACTTTAGAAACATTAGGAAGAATAAAAATCTCCAAATCTTCCAAAATCACTCGATAGGGAACTTTGTATCGCAAACTACTTCCGTTTTTTCTGTATTTTCGGTATATCTACCTGTTCTCCTGTAGCCTTTCTGTACTCCGTAAATCGTACCGAAACGCATTGCCTTTTTAGATGCTTCCCAGCCTTCGAGATTACTCAAAACGCTGTTGATTGTTCGGGCTTTTACTTTGTCAAGTTGGGCAATTGGCATATTCAACGCTTCCTGCCAAACTTCTCGAACGCACACCTTTTCCCTCGGCACAAGTATCAGCTCATCGGACATTTGTCCTCCCCAAAAGGTGTTCCTCCGCGGTAAATCCCAACTGTCCCAGTCTACCGGTATATCTTTTGACACGAAGTTTCTGATGGTGTCTTCCCACGGGTGCGTTTCTCGGTGATTTTCCTGCCGTTCTGCCGCTAAAACTTCGATACTGTGGGGCAGGTATAGGGGTTCGCCTTCTTGCCACCTAACGAACGCCTCCGCCCATATTTGGTCACGTTCTATCGGCAAATCTATGAATATGTCCTTTTTGCGCAGCTGTTCATCGGCGACTATCGGCCAAAAACGCCGCCCACCTGTTTCGTCCCGCAGGCAGTCGCGGTCATTTGTTGTTCCAAAAAACACGCATTGCCTTGGTCGGTCTTCGGGGAACTCTGCGTAGGCGGCACGGTAGAAGTCGCTTTGCTTGGTGATAAAGGCTTTCGCCTGGTTCATGGTCGCCCTGTCAAATGCTTGCATTTCAGGTACTTCCACTAACCACTTGCCCGCAACGGCTTCAAAAGCCTTGTTGCCGTCAAAGGACACGATACTATCAGTAAACCAGTCCGTAATACCTGCTAACTTCGCGATTAGGCTGGACTTTCCCCGCCCCTGCCCGCCTATAAGCAGGGGCAT
>WQSD01000182.1 GCA_009788105.1 Oscillospiraceae bacterium
TCATTGCAAAGCGGTGATTTTCCGCGTGCAATCCAGTCGTTGTACGAGAAATTTCATTGTTTTACGGGTTGATTTATGGCGATTTCTTGCCCTTCCACTGGATTGCACGGCACAAACCGCCTTTGCAATGACATTCCGAGAGCTACGATAAGTTTGTTTCGACACAAGTCTATTGGCGGCTTCGTCGTCAAACAGGCAACCGTAGTGCGTGAGCGGGCAAGTTCCTAAGTGGGGTTTGGGGCAACGCCCCAAGATAAAAAAGACTTTTTCTTCAAACTGAGACAGACGATACCCTCGTCTGTCTTTTTTATTGCATTCGTGAACAATAAGTAAACAATGAAAACGCTTCAAACCACGTCTTGACTTGCGTTATTTTTTATAGTATAATAAAGACATAAAATCAGTCGAAAAGAGGCAAGCTATGGCGAAAATAGGCATAATTATGGGCAGCGATTCCGACCTGCCTGTTATGAAAGATGCGGCGGAAATATTGGACGAGCTTGGTGTGGAGTACGAGCTGACGGTGGTGTCGGCGCACCGCACCCCAAAGCGAATGTACGACTACGCCGAAACTGCACGGCAGCGGGGCCTTGGCGTGATTATCGCAGGGGCAGGCGGAGCGGCGCACCTGCCGGGAATGGTGGCAAGCATCACTTCTCTGCCTGTCATTGGCGTGCCGGTGATGACCAAAAGCCTGTCGGGGGTGGACTCGCTGTATTCCATTGTGCAAATGCCCCCTGGCATCCCTGTTGCCACAGTTGCAATTAACGGAGCGAAAAACGCGGGCATCCTTGCCGCCTCTATCCTGTCGGTGACGGATGTGGCGTTGGCAGAGCGACTTGACCGGTACAAAAAATCTCTTGAGGACATGGTGTGCGACAAAGCGGCGAGGCTGGAGGATGTGGGATATGCGGAGTATTTAGGGTAAGGGATCAAGGGCGTAAGGGCATTTTAACCAGGTCATACACGAAAAAAGACAAAATGTTTCTGTAAATCCCCTTCCTTGGGAAGGGGTGGATTGCGGTGGTTTTCCGCAAGACGGGGTAGGTGTGAAACGAACGATACAGCCAAAACCCCGTAGGGGCGGGGTTCGCCCGCCCGCAATATACACGCTGAACCACCCCCGCCTACGGCGACCCCTCCACGGGGAATAAGGGCAAATACAATGAAGAATTAAAAATGAAAAATGAAGAATTGCGGAAAATTTGCTCCGCAAATTATTTTATTGAAAAGGGCAAAGGCAAGGGCACACTGCACCATGTAGGGGCGGGTTTCCATGCCCGCCCGCAACAAAAAACACCCGTCCCCAAAAGAGGGCAAAAGGCAAGGGCACACCGCACATTTCTGTAATTCCCCTTCCTTGGGAAGGGGTGGATTGCGGTGGTTTTCCGCAAGACTGGGTAGGTGTGAAACGAAAGATTTTGAGTTTTGGTGTCGTGTTTGTGGTCTATCCTACCCCGCCACTCGCTATGCTCGTGCCACCCCTTCCCGAGGAAGGGGATTAAGGTCAAGGGCACTGCACCTGTAGGGCGTGAGCGACCTGCCGCTTCGCCAAGATAAAAGGTACACTCACAAACAAAACACTAATATACCAAGGAGAAAAAGCATGAAACTAATCTACACAGGAAAAACAAAAAACGTTTTCGACAATTTGGACGGCACGTACACCCTTAAACTAAAGGACGATGCCACCGGGAAAGATGGAGTTTTCGACCCGGGCATGAATCAAGTGGGGCTGACCATCGAGGGGTTAGGACGGGAGAGCCTGCGCCTGAGCGAATATTACTTCCGCAAGCTGTCGGCGGCGGGAGTTCCCACCCATTTTGTTGACTGCGACTTTGAGGAAGTGACCATGAAAATCCTGCCTGCCGAGCTGTTCGGCAAGGGGTTAGAGTTCGTTTGCCGTCGCCTTTCCTGGGGCAGTTTTGTCCGCAGATACGGGCAGTACACCACACAAGGCGAGAATCTGGACTACCTTGTGGAAGTCACCCTGAAATCAGACGAGCGGGAAGACCCGCCAATCGCCCCCGAATCCCTTGTGGCGCTTGGGATTATGACTGACGCAGAGTACGCCGAGTGCCACCGCCTGACCCGCGAAGTGGCACGACTGATACACGAAGACCTAACCTCCCACGGACTGGAGCTTGCGGATATTAAGTTCGAGTTCGGCAAGTGCGACGGTAAAATCACCCTTGTGGACGAGTTTTCGGCTGGTGTTATGAGGGCGT
Organism: Oscillospiraceae bacterium; assembly: GCA_009788105.1. GTDB lineage: Bacteria > Bacillota > Clostridia > Oscillospirales > CAG-272 > WQSD01. The sequence goes on from WQSD01000182.1 coordinate 2,229, forward strand.
TGCGTGACGGCGAGGTTGTAGCACCGATGGAGCTTGCGGGGTTGGTGTTGGGGGAATAGGGGAAGAGAGTTTGGAGAGTGGAGAGTGGAGTTAAGGGCAGTTGACAATTGACAATTGACAGTTGACAATTAAAGGTCAAGGGCTAAACACGCACCCAAACGTTGCCGTAGGGGCGGGGCTTGCGGTCGCCCGCCCGAACGATACAACCCTCGCTCCACGTCCTGCACCCGTCATCCCGCAAAATTTGCGCCCTTTGAAAATTTATGCGGGACCCCCTCACCTCGCGTATTCGCTTTGAGTTATTGCCCTACCATCGGACGGTCAACTCCCACCCCTATACACTTTCGCTTCGTAAACAAATTTGTTGACATTGCAAATAAAATGATGTATAATGTATATACTAAACCTATCCTAACATCAAAGGAGATACATTATGGGACAAACAAGCATTAACATTCGCACAGACGAAGAGCTGAAAAAGCAATTTGACGAGGTGTGTGACGAAATGGGGCTAACTCTTTCGTCAGCGATTAACATTTTCATGAAAACCGTTGTGCGCGAACGGGAAATTCCATTCCGTTTGACCGCTACAAAGCCGTCATTTATGGTCGATAGCATGGAGGAGCTTAATGCGAAGTTAGAGGAAAGCTACGCAAGATATGCCGCAGGGGATAAAGGTCGCCCGGCGGAGGAGGTATTTGCGGAGCTTGAGAGGATATTTGAGAATGAAGGAATATAAAGTGCTCACAAATGACACGGCAAAACAAGAAATACTAAATATTCGCCGTTACATATCCAAAGAATTAAAAGAACCGTTGACAGCAAAAAATGTTTATAATTCAATCAATTCAGCTATTAAAACTCTTACCCAATTACCTCTACGCTTCCCAATCGTCGACACCGAGCCTCACAAATCTCGTGAAATTCGGAAAATGCCGGTTAAAAATTATTATGTGTTTTATGTGGTTGATGAAGAAGAGAGCAATGTTCACGTGCTAAGCGTGATGTACAACCGCCGTAATTGGCATATGTTGGTGTGATTATAGCACACATTAAACCAAACGCCAAAGAACTAATTATGGGTGTTGGACGAGGAGTGATGGGGCAACCCTGTAGGGGCGACCGTCCTCGGTCGCCCGCCGA
>WQSD01000183.1 GCA_009788105.1 Oscillospiraceae bacterium
ATATTTTACCGACGAACAACGACGAGTGGCGAAAAAATAGCCAAAATCTCGCCTTTTTCAGTTTGTGTCGACACGCTCTAAGCCAAGACAAACGTGTCTTGGCTTTTTCTTTTGTGTTGTATCGCCTTTTTAGGGTATTGGGACACAAGATTTTCCCTACGGGTACGGTGTGGGTGTTGTTGACCTGTAGGGACGGCAACCTGCCGTCCGTGTGTTGGGTGCAGATTGTTTGTTGCGGGCGGGTGAACCCCGCCCCTACATGGTTTTGGTTGTATCAATTGAACGGACGATCGAGGGCGGTGGCGACTACGGGTACGGTGCGCCCTTGACCTTTGCCCTCTTTTTCAAAGAGGGTGGATTGCGACTGTCCTTGTCGCAAGATGGGTGTTTTGTCTGCCCCATTCGGGCGGGTCGCCGAGGGCGTCGACCCCTACAAGTTCTGCAGGTGTTTTGCCCTTAACTCCACTCTCCACTCCTAACCCTCCACACTTATACGAGCCTTATCCAATAAATAATTTGCGTAGCAAATTTACCGTAATTCTTCATTTTTCATTTTTAATTCTTCATTCTTAATTCTTCATTGCCCTTCCGCCCGTTCCCTACACGTCCGCCTCTGCAATATACCTGCTACCATGCTCTGCAATAAAGTCACGGCGGGCAACGATGTTATCTCCAAGCAGGGTGTCGAACATCTCCACAGTCGCTTGGGCTTCGGTGGGCATGATTTTAATCAAACGGCGGGTAGCAGGATTCATGGTGGTTTCCCACATCATGTCCGCATTGTTCTGCGCCAAGCCTTTTGAACGGAGCAAAGTATATTTCTGCCCCTCAAGTCCGGCGAGAATCTCTACTTTCTCCCGCTCGTCAAAGGCATACAGCGAGCCATCTTTTGTCACAATTTCGTACAACGGCGACTCGGCAATATATACCCGCCCACGCTCTAACAGGGTTGGTAGCAAGCGATAAAACATAGTCAGCAACAAGGTGCGAATCTGAAATCCGTCCTCGTCAGCGTCGGTGCAGATGATAATCTTGTTCCACCGCAAAGAATCGTAATCGAAAGATGCCACATTTCCCTTGACTTTGCCCGATATTTCTACGCCACAACCGATAACTTTCAGCAGGTCAGTAATAATCTCGTTCTTGAAAATCTTGTCATATGTGCTTTTCATACAGTTCAAGGTCTTGCCACGAACAGGGATAACCGCCTGAAACTCGGCGTTTCTGCCGTGCTTACACGAGGTTTTTGCGCTGTCCCCCTCCACGATAAACAGCTCCCGCAGTTCCGGGTCTTTACTGCGACAGGAGATAAACTTTTCCACACGATTGGAAATATCAATGTTCCCCGTCAGCTTTTTTTTAATGTCAAGGCGGGTTGCCTCGCTGGACTCACGACTGCGCTTGTTAATCAGCACTTGCCCCGCAAACTTTTCCGCTTCGACTGGGTTTTCGGTGAAGTAAATGTCCAAATTCCGTTTGAGAAAGTCGGTCATTGCGTCGGCGATAAACTTGTTTGTGATAGACTTTTTCGTCTGATTTTCATAGCTTGTTTCGGTGGAAAAGCTGTTTGTAATAAAAATCATACAATCTTCAATGTCCCCGAAAGTCACCTTGCTTTCGCCTTTTTTATACAGCCCCTTGGCTTTAAGATACTTGTCCACCGAGGACACAAAAGCACTCCGTGTCGCTTTGTCCGGCGAACCACCGTGGGACAGGTAACTGGAGTTATGGTAGTATTCAATGGCGGTGGCGGCGGTGCAACAGCAGAATGCCGCCTGTGCTTTCAGGCGGTACTCCGGCTTGTCCTCTCGGTCACGGCCTGTCGCCTCGAACTGCCACGAGATAGGCTGGGTAAGGGACTGCCCCATGCTAAGCTCGTCAATGCGGTCCATTACCCCACGGGCATACAAAAATTCTTCATGTTCAAACTCTCCCTCGGCTGTTTCCCAGTAAAAGTTGAATTTTATCCCTGCATTCACCACTGCCTGTCGCTTCAAAATATCCTGATAATACTCTCGTGGGGTGGCAATGTCCGTGAAAACATCAAGGTCGGGACGCCAGCGTTGCACTGTGCCTGTACGCTTTTTGCCTTGGATAGGCGTCACTTCTAATTTAGACGCCACTTTCCCCTTTTTGAAGCGAATGTTGGAGCAGTTTTCCCCGTCATAGCTCCACACCTCGAAATGCTCCGAGCTGTATTGGGTGGCGCACGCCCCAAGTCCGTTTGTACCAAGGGAAAACTGGTACGACCCGCTGTCTGAATTGTTGTATTTCCCTCCGGCATAAAGTTCACAGTAGATTAAATCCCAGTTGTATCGTTTTTCTCGCTCATTGTAGCCAAGGGGAACGCCACGCCCAAAATCCTCCACCTCGATGGAGTGGTCGCGGAACACACGAATATTGATGACGTCACCATAGCCCTCGCGGGCTTCGTCCACCGCATTGGACAGCACCTCAAACGCCGAGTGCTGACAGCCCTCCAGCCCATCCGAGCCGAAGATAACCGCAGGGCGCAAGCGGACACGATCCGCCCCCTTTAGCTGTGATATACTTTGATTTCCGTATTTTTTTTCTGGCATGGTAGTTTCCTTTGTTCTTTTATTATGGTTGTATCGAAACTTAAACCCAAACAAACGGCGTCGTCATTAAAGTTGTATCGAAACAAAAACAACAGCTTAATTTCAAGTCTTAAATCCAAAGAAGCGGCATCGTCATTGCGAGGAGCGAAGTGACGAAGCAATCCATTTCGTGGCGGGCGGATTTCGCTGAACAAAACGTTCATCTAATGGATTGCTTCGGCGAAAATCACGCCTCGCAATGACATTCCGAGAGCTTGAATTAGGACGATAGGTTCGTTTCGGCACAACCTTATTGGGAGTGCCGTCCAAAGACGCATGGCGGTCAATCATGGTTCAATCTCTTTATTCATCACATTCTTATTCACTTTGCATTTTCTTCGCTCGAATTTCCTCTGCTTGTCGCATAATGGCGTTGTTAAACTCCTCCGCCGTGTTATAGCCCATCTTCTTTTGGCGGTTGTTCATGGCGGCAATTTCCACGATAATAGCAAGATTTCGCCCGGGGCGAACGGGAATGGTGTGCATGGGAATGTTAATATCCATAATCTCGAAATATTCATTATCAAGCCCAAGTCGGTCGTAAAACTTTGTCGGGTCATACGGCTCAAGGTTAATCACCAAGTCTAACCGCTCGGAATCTTTTACCGCACCCATACCAAAAATGCGCCTAATATCAACAATTCCAATGCCGCGAAGTTCGCTGAAGTGGCGAATAGAGGGCGGGGCTGTGCCGATAAGAGTTTTGGCGGACACCTTTTTGATTTC
>WQSD01000184.1 GCA_009788105.1 Oscillospiraceae bacterium
AGCGGGCGTTGATGGGCATAATCTCGCTTCGGATGTGGTCGTCGGGCGCGTGGAGGGAAACGGACAGGGTAATAGGAAGCTCCTCCTCTGCAAGTTGGCGAATTTTGTCCGCCAGACCGCAAGTGGAAAGGGCAACGCTCCGCAAGCTGATGTTCAGTCCATTCTCTGCCCCGGCCGCCCGAATAAACCCAAGCACATTATCGTAGTTATCTAACGGCTCGCCGACTCCCATCAGCACAATTCCGCCGATACGCTCGCCAATTTCACGCTGTGCCACAATAACCTGCCCCAGCATCTCCCCGGAGGTGAGGTTTCGGGAGAATTTCGCTCCCCCGCCATGGTCAGAAGATGCACAAAATTTGCACCCCATACGACAGCCCGCCTGAGTAGACACGCATATGCTGTTGCCGTGGCGATATTTCATCACCACCGACTCCACCCGCTCCCCGTCGGCAAGCTCAAACAGAAATTTCGTCGTACCGTCTTTGGAAGTTTGTTTTGTCACCACCTTTGGCAGGGTATACACCCCGTCGGCGGCAATACGCTCTCGCATAGCTTTGGGCAGATTGCTCATTTCCCCAAGTGCCGCCCCCTGCATCATCCAATTATAAAGCTGGGCGGTGCGGTAGGTCGGCTGACCGATAGAGGTAAGATATTCGGATAACCAGGCATGGTTCATGTCCAGTAGATTTGTTAATTTTTCCATACAGAGTTATTATAGCATAAAATCAAAGGGAATGCAATACTTTTGCCCAAAAAAGCCATCGGGAAAGTCATCGCAGAAAAATGTCATCAAAAAATGTAACATCTGCGCGTATATTGCTCCACCGAATTCGAGTATAAAAGACCCCCATGCGGAGTTTTGCATGGGGGATGTGATTATTCTGCTGGTTGGGTGGCAGGTGCGCTTGAGATAGCTTTGTTGTTGTTAATGGCATCGGCAACTTCTTGGAAATTTCCAAGGTTAAAGCGATATTGTTTGCCGCCGTCAACTGTAACTGTCACACGATTGCCGGCGAAAAAGCTACGCTTTGCTTGGGCAAGCACAATTCTGTCATATGTGTACTCTGTGCCGTTCATTTTAACGCCGGTCGCATCAACACTAATGCTTTTTTTCAAGTCCGTGTAAGCCAAGAAAATCTGAAAAAATGTAAAAGCTAAGAAAATAAAGAACAGAATGTCTGGACCAAATGTAACAAGCGTCCAAATGTCAATGGCGATGTTAATTCCAATGTTCATAACATGGGTCGCAATGTTTTTACTACCTACTACTGTTGTCATAATGACCTCCGATATGTTTTGTTTTATAGAAATAACTATATCATATAATTTATGGTTTGTCAAGAGATTTCGCTTACTTTTTACATGAAATTTATTTCCTTTGCTTTACCCACAGTCGCCGCAGGAAGTCCATAGGCAACACAAGAAGGGATAATCCAAACACAAAAGCAAGCTCGCCGCCGCTCATACCAGCGGTGCGGAAAACCTCGCCGCCGAAGAAGAGCATAGCAATTTGTATCACCATAATTGCCGCCATAATCAGCAAAAACAGCTTGTTGCGTCCGATATTGGCAAGCAGATTTATCCGTTCGCTTCGGGAAATAAAGCATATTATCACCCCGGTAAAGATGAACAGGGCGTAAAATGCGGTGTAGAAATAGATTTCGTTGTAGAAAAAGTCAAAGTGATTTTGTGCTTGCCGTGAAGCAAGAAAGAGGGAACAAAGGGTGACGGCAAACACCCCCATTGTCCATATTTGTTGCACCATTCCACGGGTAAGAATGCTTTCGTCACGGCGTTTTGGTGGCTCTTTCATGTAGGAGGCAAGCGGCGGCTCACCTGCGAATGCCAGCCCGCCAAGGGTGTCCATTATGATATTCACCCACAGCATTTGCACTACTGTAATTGGCGTTCCCACTCCCAAAAGCTGTCCAAGAAATGATACTCCCACCGCACACAAATTCATGGTCAGCTGGAAAGTGATGAACTTGCGAATGCTTTTGAAGATAGTGCGACCGTACAACACCGCCTTGGTAATACTGGCAAGGTTGTTGTCCAAGATAACAATATCCCCCGCTTCACGGGCGATTTCCGTGCCGCTGCCCATGGCAAAGCCCACATCTGCTCGCTTTAGAGCAGGGGCATCGTTAATGCCGTCCCCTGTCATGCCCACAACCAGCTCCGCCTCTTGTGCAATACGCACCAGACGGCTTTTGTCTGACGGCAAGGCACGTGCCACCACCGCAAGGCGGGGCATTGCCGCACGAATCTCGCCGTCAGTCATTGCGGCAAGCTCGGTGCTGGTTATAACAAGGCTGTTGCTGTTCGGGGTAAGAATGCCGCACTCGGTGGCAATGGCACGGGCGGTGTCGATAGAATCTCCGGTTATCATCACCGGTTGAATTCCTGCAGAGCGAAGCTGGCGGATAGATTTTTGTGCTTCTGGGCGAAGTTGGTCGCGGATTGCCACAATGCCCACAAGAATCATGTCTTGGGGCAGGGTGTCTTTTTCCGCAACCCCCTCGGAGTAGGCGATAGCAATCACTCGCCCTGCGGCGTGGGCAATTTCGTTCACAGTAGCCCCCAACTTGGCATACCCTCCTCCGGGTATGTTTGGACCGAAAGGGCGAACCTCCCCTGTGGCGTTGATATACTTGGTACAGCGGGACAAAATGGCTTCGGTTGCCCCTTTCACAAGGGTGACTTCCCGCCCGCTGTCCCCGCTCAGGGTCACAGAAGAAAACTTTCGCTCGCTGTTGAACATGGTCTTGCCGTCTACGCTGGCGTTGTACATTCCTACGTCCTGTTGAGCGAACTGGAAGATAGATTTTTCGGTGGCGTTGCCCCCTGCCATAACACAACCACCCTCGGTGAATGTAGGCTCGCTTGTGGCGTTATATCGGGCGTTCATCACGAAAAGGCGGTGAATTGCGGGAGCTTTGCGAAGCTGGCTTACATCGGCGAACTCGCTTCCATCAGCCAGTACCAATCGGTGGGCGGTAAGCACTCCACGAGTGATGGTTCCGGTTTTGTCAGTGAACAGCAGGTTCAAACTGCCTGCGGTTTCAATGCCCACCAGCTTTTTCACAAGCACGTTGTCCCGCATCATTCGCTTCATGTTGCTGGACAGCACCACAGTTATCATCATGGGTAGCCCTTCCGGCACAGACACAACCATAATGGCGATACCAATAGTAAGGGCGCGGGTGATTTGATGGGTCAAATGCCCAAAGTCGGTGATATAGTGGGAGATAATATTCCAGTCAAAGTTATTGCTGATAACCAACACATTAAACAGATAGGCG
>WQSD01000185.1 GCA_009788105.1 Oscillospiraceae bacterium
CCGCCTCCGTCGCCATGAGCGGTATTGTTTTTAATCAAAGTATTTGAAAAAGAGTTTAGAACCAAAGTCGTTTGTTCATCAATCCAAATCCCTCCGCCGTCGCCATGAGCAACATTGCCATACAAAAGTGTGCTTGTTACATTTTGCACATGAATCGAACCAATGTCGCCGGCTTCTCTTTGGGCAGTTGTGACCCAAAGTCCGCCGCCGTTGCCGTGGGCTGTGTTATTGTGTATCGTAACATCATTTTCAATAAATGGACCCCAAGAATCGAATCCCACCAACACCGCGCCGCCGCCGTTACCATGTGCGGTGTTGTAGCTTATCGAACCGCCGTAAATACGAATCCACATCCAATCATATCTGTTTGTATGAAATCCGCCACCGTCGCCGTGTGCAACATTGCCTATTATATTGCCACCCTCCATAATAAGCAAAGTATAAGTGCTTATTCCGCCGCCATTTCCGTATGCGTTGTTGTTACCAATTATGCCATCGTAAATATGATGTGTACCCACACCAAAAGACCACTGGCTGTTTACGTCCGCATACAAGTGCATTCCGCCCCCGTTTCCGGTTGCTGTGTTGTTAATTATACTACCGCCGTGCATTACAACTCGACCACCTCCGTAAACACCTGCTCCGTGACCATCTACGCTATGTCCGGAAATTTCACCTGCCATAAAATAAAACGCCATGTTGTGAGTAACGATTCCCCGCGAGTTTGCGCCAGAGTTTGTTCGCGTGATTGTAGGTCCATTTAGAACAAATCGCGTAGCATAGACTGCACGAATTGCCGGAGCGTCCATTGTTGCTGTTATCGTATGTTCTCCCTGAAGAATAACATATTGTGGAATATGCGATGGTGGTTGCGATGCTAAGTATAAGGTTTGGTCTGTAATAATGTCATTTTGTATGATGACAGTAGTAGCGTTGGCAGCACCAGGCAAAATTGAATCTAACGTCGCTTGCAAATCTGCTCCGGTTGCGCCTACGGGCAAGGTGATGGTATTTGGCGTCGAAAATGGCAAAGCGTGGGCGGTGAAAAAGTTGCCCAAAATCAATATAGTGCATATAACAAGAATTGCTGTAACTAACAGCAAAAGTGCGAGTTTTTTGGGTTTGCGTCGAAGTTTTAACATTTGATTCTTCCTTTATGTCGTTTTTTTGTCAATTTGGCACTATTATAATATCATGTTTTGCGGTTCTTGTCAAGTGAAATTTTAACATCGCAGAATTTGCTCACAGATACAAATTTTTTTTTCAAATAGCACTTGCTAAAATCGCAAAAATAGTGTACAATAGAAGAAAATAAAAAATATCGGAGGTGCATAACCATGGATATGGGTATGATGATGGTTGTATTGTTGGTGATGATGGGCGGAATGATGTGGGTTAGTAGCAGGTCGCAAAAGAAACAGGAACAAAAAACCAAAGATATGCGTGACAGCTTGGTAGTTGGTGACGAAATCACCACAAAAGGCGGGATTATCGGTCTTGTTGTCAGTATCAAAGATGAAACTCTTGTTATCGAAACAAGCAAAGACAGAACAAAAATCCGTATTTTACGCAGTGCTGTTCACACCATTGACTTCAAAATCGACGCACCACAAGATTAGATAGAGAACACTATGCTAAAATCAAACAAAACCTGTTGCTTTACCGGTCACAGAATAATAGACAGAAGAATAGTGCCTGACCTACAAAATTGTTTAAGGGATACTGTAGAGTCGTTGTATGACCGAGGATACACCAATTTTATCTCTGGTGGAGCAATGGGATTTGACTTGTATGCGGCAGTGGAAGTGCTGAATCTAAAGGCTAACTGCCCTGATGTGACCCTGCGGCTTGCATTGCCGTGTCTTGGGCATTTTCGCAAATGGCGTCCGGCAGATGTTCAGCTTTTTCGCCATGTTTTTGAGCGATGCAATGATGTAGAGTACATATCACGCGAATACTACAATGGTTGCACTATGGTGCGCAATAAATTCATGGTGGATAACAGCAATCTTTGTGTTGCTTTTTTATCCGACACGAACAAAGGTGGCACACTTGCTACAGTAAAGTTTGCACGGCAAAAGGGCATGGATGTGATGAATTTGTATGATATACTCAACTGACTACAAAAACGGTCAATCTTTGCGGTCTGTTTTCCGCCACTTGTCGAAGAAACCAATCACGCATTTCGGCGACCTGTTTGACGGCTGTGGAATTATCCTGAGCCTGCTCGGCGGCAAAGCCACCGACACCGCTCAGAGAGCACAAAAACGCAAGCCGCCAATGCCGTCGCCTTCAGTGCTCCACTGGCAGTTACTCGTCGGTTAAATATTACCGATATTAGCCCTCCTCACGCCTAAATTGGCAAAAAACATCCTCGCAAATCTTAGGCTGTTTTTGTAGTCAATTGAGTATTAAATTTACTCTGACTGTATTTGAAAAAACTCAAAATTTTTCATTTCTTCTATTGACAAACAAAAAATAGTGTGCTATAATGCCAGTATCAACAACAGGAGGGCAACAGCGATGACGACTTATATCATTAACAACTGGCAGTGGCGTGTAAGCAGTTTCGCTGATACACGTCTTGTTTGAGTTACCTGTTTTTGGGTATACTATATATAACAAACAAAGCGTATCAGCAGAAATGCTGGTACGCTATTATTTTTGCAGAGCGTGTCGACACGCTCTAAGCAGTACCGGCAAAAAAACAAGCAAAAAAATTTTAATGGAGGTGCTTATGAGCACAAAATTTGGACAATTCGGCGGACAATACGTTCCCGAAATACTAATGAACGCAATTCTGGAACTTGAGCAGGAATATGAGCGATATAAAAACGACCCTGCCTTTCAGGCAGAGCTGACAGAACTACTAAACAACTATGGCGGCAGACCGTCAAACTTGTACTTTGCCGCCAACATGACCCGTGACCTTGGGGGAGCGAAGATTTACCTTAAACGAGAGGACTTGAACCACACAGGGTCGCACAAGATTAACAACGTGCTGGGACAGGCGTTGCTTGCTAAAAAGATGGGCAAAGTGCGTCTTATAGCTGAAACCGGGGCAGGGCAGCATGGGGTTGCCAGCGCGACTGCCGCGGCACTGCTTGGCATGGAATGCGAAGTTTTTATGGGCAAGCAGGACACCGACCGCCAAGCCTTGAATGTTTACCGTATGGAGCTTTTGGGTGCAAAAGTTCACCCGGTTACATCCGGAACACAAACACTAAAGGATGCGGTGAACGAAACTCTGCGCGAGTGGACAAAACGCATTGCTGATACTCACTATGTTATCGGCTC
>WQSD01000186.1 GCA_009788105.1 Oscillospiraceae bacterium
TTGCGGAGGGCAACATCACCATCTTGCGCCCCGGCGGGGTGACAGCAGAAATGTTGCGTTCGGCTTGCCCGAATGTGGAGGTGACGGACAAGTCGTCGGGTCACCTGCGCGAAAGCGAAGCCCCGCTATCCCCCGGAATGAAGTACCGCCACTATGCTCCACGGGGGCGATTGGTGCTGCTTGAGGGCGACCCGGTAGCGGCAGAACGGCACTACAACGCCACCCTCGCCGAACCAAACGCAAGATTTTTTGTGCCAACGGAAGAATCTCTCTTCCGCACCCTGCGACAGTTCGACCGAGAGGGAGCGGAAGTGATATACATCGCCCTGCCCACAGGGGCAAGCGCCGCCCTGCACAACAGGGTGGTTCGGGCGACAGAGGGATGAATGACACCACCGCACCCCACGTCCTTGTTGTAAGGGTGTGGTTTGCCCCGCTCGAACGGAACAGACGAAATGCTGTGTAGGGGCGGCAACCTGCCGTCCGCCGAGCGACACGCACCTCACTCAAGCCTCCCTCGTCGAGGGAGGGGGACCGCTTGCGGTGGAGGGAGTTAGGAAAAACACTCCCTCAGTTCGCCACTACAAAGACAACAAAATCCGCACTACATCATGTAGGGACGACCGCCCTCGGTCGTCCGCTTGGGCGGAACAGGCAAAACACCCGTCTTGCGACAAGGACAGTCGCAATCCACCCTCTCCCCAAAAGAGGGCAAAGGTCAAGGGCGCACCGCACCCAAGCCCTCTTTTTCAAAGAGGGTGGCACGAACGAAGTGAGTGACGGGTGTTTTCGGGCGAACGCAGTTCGCCCCTACAGGACAACAAAATCCGCACTACATCATGTAGTAACGACCGCCCTCGGTTCGTCCGCCGAGCGATACAAGCCAAACGCTGTAGAAACGGCTATCTGCCGTCTAAAACAAAAACAAGCCAAGACACAATGTCTTGACTTGGGAAATGATAAAGCTACAAGTTTTCCTGTTGCTTTTTAAGGCTGTATATTTCGGTATCTAATTGCATAATTTGCGTATACAATCGCTTTTTTGCGCTTTTTTGGTGTATGTAAAAAACAAGGAAAAACACTCCCACAACTAAAATCACATAATGGATTATTAGTGCAAAAATAATTGATAATATTATTGGCAAAATTGGAGAAAGTAACTTTTTGCTGTAAGCAAGCCTTTTTTCCATGCGTTGCTTTTCTAATACGTTTATGTTGAAAATAATATTATTTGTTGCGTTGATTTTTGCCTGTTCCGCTGCTGCAAAGGCTTTTTCTTGCTCACTTTGTAGTGATAAAAAGTTTTCAAAGGTTTCAGCAAACTGCACGCTTTCTTCATCGGTGGCAAATTTTATTGTTCGCTCGTAGTAAAGGGCGGCGGAAGCCTGATTATCGCTGTCGCATTCAGTAAAATTCAAAGTAAGACATTGTAGCAAACCCCACCAACCTATTGCTTTAGAGGGATACCTTGTTGTTATATCGTCAAAAATATTTTGCGCTTTTTCAAAATCTTTAAGGTCTAAGAATACATTTGCATTTGTCAATAAAGCATCGAAATCCTGACCGTTGACAATGTAGTTATTTATAGCTTTTTCAACAACAAAAGCGGTACCGCACGAAGAACAAACACCCGCTTCTTTGTCAGAATCAACTTGGATAGCGGAGTTGCATTGAGTGCAAATAGCTGGGGTTAATGGCATGATTTTTTCCTCGTAATATTTTTCATTTATTATACAACATTTTTTTCACAAAGTCAATCTAATTTTAAGAAAAAATAAAATAACGAGATTAAAACGCCCGGGGTTGTGCGAAACGAAAGACACCCACCGCACCCCGCGTCCTCGTTGTAGGGGCGGGTTTCCATGCCCGCCCGCCACGCAAGCCACCCCGTCAATGCTACGCATTGCCACCCCTCCATGGAGGGGAAGAAGGTCAAGGGCAAGGGGGCGCACCAAACGCTGCTGTAGGGACGGCAGACTGCCTGCAAAACATACACGAAAGGAGAACCCCCATGAAAAAATACACTATTCCGATTATATTTTTGCTTTGCATTGCCTTAGTTGGTGGATTTGGTGTCGGAGCGCTAACACCACCAGAATTTGGTGTGCCAGCCATGACATTCAATAACTTTGACGAGCTTGTTAGCTTTATGACTAACCCTAATTTTGACTGGTTTGCAGATGTGTTTCTTGAGTCAGCCGAACGTCAGCTTGAAGAAGATGAATGGCTTGACCGTAGCGTTGAGTACCTGGTAGGAGAGTTTGTAAGAAGCCATAGTAGAAATATTGAAAGTATGCGACAAAAAGGATACATATTGGAAGTAATGTTTAATGGTGAGCCAATTGAAAGGTATTTTGACAATATCTCGATTTGGAACAATGCTTGGATAACTATCCATAATAGCTACTCATTCAGATTTGAAACAGAAGACACGAGCGGTAGCATGACAATTAGACTGACAAATGAAAAATATATTCTTCCTTTTGACCCTGTTTGCAGATATTGCGATGAATTTGGTTTATGCTTTGATTGCGAATGGTTTACACCACCGCCATCATTTGAACTACAAACAATTCAGATAGGCGAACAAGACTATACAATTGCTGTATATGGGCATAGAAGTATAAGGTTTATACACGCGGACACAATTGGTTTTTCAATAAATCTTTGGACTTCCGAGGATTCCGAACTATCCGCAATCGAACTTGCCCAAACCCTATCTTTCGTCCTACACCCCCTTGACGGCACGTCGCCCCGCAACAGCATTTGTACTGCGACACGCCCCAATCCATACATATCCACCACATACCTACCCACCACGAATTGGACGTTATGGATTGTCCTCGGTGGTGTAGTTGGTGCAGTCTTACTATCTTTGTTAGTCATAAAATTAAATAAAACCCCCCAATAGGAGAAACAAAAAATGGATCTAAACAAACTTCGTGAACAAATCGACAGCATCGACACCGAATTGGTGCAATTGTTCAACAAACGCATGGCGGCGGCGGCAAATGTCGCTGACTTCAAGACAAAAAACGCGCTCCCAATCTACGATTCGGAGCGTGAGCGTGAGCTACTCTCGCGCATTTCCTCCCTTGCCGAGGAGCAAAATCAGCCAGCAGTGATGGCGCTGTACAATCTTATCATGGAGCTATCCCGCGTGCATCAACAGCGGATTATGCAGCCCACCTCCCCCCTTGTGGAGCAGGTGCAGACCGCCATGGAAAACACTCCCCAGCTGTTCCCGGAGCAGGCTCTTGTGGCTTTCC
>WQSD01000187.1 GCA_009788105.1 Oscillospiraceae bacterium
GCCATGTGGCAATGTCTTTCCGTGGTTTTGCCCCGCCACGCCCAATAGCGAAAATACGGCGGGCATAGTTCGGGTCGGCTGTCATAAGGGCGTGAATTTTCGGCTCAAACTCCGCCGCCCAGTCTATATATTCGCCGTAAACCTCTTCCGCTGTCATTGTGGCGACAATGTTTTTGCTTACGTCCTGCAGCTTCGCAAGGTCGAACAAACACCCCGATGGTGTGATTTTTTTCGCCGAAAAGGGGAATTCGGTTAGGTCGGTCGCAGGATTTGCCCGCCGCCAGTCCTCGAAATTTGAGTTGAGTATGGTCAGCATATACTCCCGCACGCTATGTGCCGGGTAGCCGGATTCCCTGTAAAAAGCCAGGGCAAGCTCCGGGTCGTGGCGTTTGGAGAGCTTTCGTTTGCTTGTGCCGTCCATTTTTTGCAACGGTCCAAAGTGCATGAATTTTTGCGTACGAAAGCCAAGGGCGCGGTCAAGTTGCAAGTGAAAAGGAAAAGTGGCAAGCCACTCGTCTCCACGGATAACGTGAGTGACCCCCATCAGCTGGTCATCAATTGACCGAGCGAGGTGATATGTTGGTATGCCGTCACTTTTCAGCAAAACATGGTCAATGGGGTTAGGTGTGATATTTATCTCGCCTTTTACAAGGTCGGTGTGCTTAAAGGAGGTGGCGTTTTCTTCTGGAACACGGAAACGGAGAATCCAGGGCGCGTTTGAAGCCAGCTTTTCCTGCACTTCGCTTATGGGCATATCACGACAATACGCCCACTTGCCGTGGTAGCCGATGTTCGGCTCTTTCTGCTCCATTTGCTGGGTGCGGGTGGCTTCAAGGGTGTCCTCACAGCAAAAGCACGGGTAGGCAAACCCTTGCTCCACCAGCCATTTTGCATAGACGTGATATATCTCTGCCCGCTGGCTTTGGGTGTAGGGAGCGTACTGCCCGCCAAAGGTTTCGCCCTCGTCAAAATTCACGCCGTAATAGGCAAGTCCGCTGATTATGGCCTCGGTTGCGCCCTCGACTTTTCGCTTTTGATCGGTGTCCTCGATACGCAAGAAAACAACCCCACCTGACTGGTGAGCAAGGCGTTCGCATATAAGGCTTTGGTACAGGTTGCCCAAATGGACAAATCCGGTGGGAGAGGGTGCGTGTCGTGCTACCACAGCCCCCTGTGGCAGGTCGCGGGGGGGATATGCCGCGCGCACGTCATCGGGGGTGCGGGTCACGTTAGGGAAAAGCAGGTTGGATAGGTTCATGGGGGAGGTTCCTTTGGAATGAAGAATTAAGAATGAAAAATGAAAAATTGAGGAAAATTTGCTTACGCAAATTATTTAATTAAAAAGGCGGGGGGCGTTTCACCACGAAACGCACGAAAAAGGACGAACAAAAATAGGTGTGCCGTGGGGAACGACTCCGCTCTGCATTTACTGCATTAGCTGAAACAGGGTACTGTACACAACAACGGCATCGTCAATGTGCCAAGTGTATCTCCCCGACGAGGGCGGAAACGCCCCCATAGTCACCAGGATATAAATTTCGCCGTAAATTTCGGTGAAACTGGCAAGAGTTTGTCCTGCGGCAAAAGTGAATCCCGTTCGCCCGCCCAGTATGTACCCTCCACCATAATAGGCAGTGTCCATTCGCCCAAATAATGTGCTACCCAGCACACGCCCTTCGGCTTGTCTGTTGGTTGGCTGTGTTGTGTGGGTAGACTGGGTAATTATATCTCGGAAAGTTTCGTTTTGCAGGGCGTATGCAAGCAACAATGCCATATCCTCGGCGGTTGTGTATTGATTGGCGTGGGGCAGTCCGCTACTGTTTGCAAAATTAGTGCCGTGCATACCAATTTCCTCGGCTCGCCTGTTCATCAGGGTGACAAACTCCCTTTCGCTTCCTGCAATGTGCCTTGCCATAGCAACGCTTGCGTCACCACCGGAGGGCAGCATGATTCCCATCAGCACATCAAATGCAGGTGCGGCTTCGTGTGGAACAAAACGAGCAATAGACGCACCGATTTCCCTTAATGGAGGGAAAATCGTTGGAGAGAAAAATATATTTTCCGAAAGGTCATTCAGGTTTTCAATGGCAACAAGGGTTGTCATCATTTTCACCATGGAGGCAGGGTACATTCGCCTGTTTGCGTCAATGTCAAGTAGCACTTCGCCTGTATTAGTATTGATAAGAAATGCTGTTCGACTGCGTAAATTTAGGTCGGACAAAATTGCTGTGTCTACTGGCGGTAAATCCACTTCTGATATATATATATATATATATATATATCAAGTGGGTCGAGAGGGGATATCTCCACGTTTTGAAGGTCAAACTCCAATATCTCGCCACAAGAAGAAAGAACCAAAGAAGAGGCGAGCAATGTTACAATTAGCAATGCAATACAAGTTTTTTTCATTGCGAACTCACTCCCCCACCCTTGCAATATGCGGATTGTTCGCCTGTTCGTGGGCAAGGGTGGTGCTGCCCATGTGACCGGGGTGGACGGCGTAATCTTGTGTTATCGCCGCCACCTTTCGCAAACTTTCGTGCATTGCCTCCCTGTTCCCGCCCGGGAAGTCGTATCGCCCAATTGAACCGGCAAAAAGGAAATCCCCTGTGAACACATGGTTTTCCACAAAAAACAGCACGCTTCCGGGGGTGTGACCGGGGGTGTGCATCACCCCAATGTCAAACCCATCGCACGGGATAGTGTCCCCATCCTCCACAAAGCGGGTGGGGGTGGCGGAGATAGGCTGTGCGTCAAATCCGGCGATAGAAAGAGGTTTGTTCATATCATGGGTCAGGTATGGCAGATCAGCTTTGTGCATGATAAACTCCACCCCGTCAGCCATAAGCTCGTCCACCGCCCAAATATGGTCCCAGTGTCCGTGGGTCAGCAGAATTTTGTCCAACGCCAGCCCATTTTCCTCAAGGGTAGCCTTAATTTGCTCTCCGCTATCCCCCGGGTCAATGACAACAGCCCGCCGTGCGACCTGGTCGAAAAGAATATAGCAGTTTGTGTGTGCCTTTGACACAGTTAAAGTGATGAATTTCATAAATCGCGCCACGCGCGAGGGAATATCGCGCACAAAAATATAATAAATTTGAACTTTCCCTCACGCGCCCTTTCAGTCGTTATTTTCAAACATTCTCCGTTTTTCGTTGTTACCCTACCCTCAAAAGCCACTCCCCTTGGGAGTTGACTATGCCGAGCCTTCCGCCTTGCCCTTCTTT
>WQSD01000188.1 GCA_009788105.1 Oscillospiraceae bacterium
TTTCTTTCCGCCTTGTTTGGCGTGGGGATTGGCTTGTTTTTGGGAACGAAAATTTTTTAACTTTTTTCGTTTTAGGGCTTGACTTTTCTTAGCAGGTTTAACTGTTTTTTTAACTGTTAGCAAAATTATTTTTAAGTCCGCAGATTTACTGAGCGAAAACAAAATTGCATATCCATAGTTTCTATCGACAAACGGTGTTAATTGTTGTATAATACGTCATATCAATAATTCAATCGATGCAAAATAAAAAAACGACTGCATCGGATTTTGATGTAGTCGCTTTTTGTACAGGTGGTTGTAGTATTTTTTTGAAAAAACGTGCAAATTCCGTGTAGAGGTGGATATTAGCACGTGAAAAACATTGGTGTGTCAATGTTTTTGCTTTGTTGGGTGAGGGCGGTCGCCCCTACGAAGTGCGGAGCAAATCCATTATACCACACGTTTGTCCCAAATGCAAGAAAATCCCCCGATGTGGGGGATTTTGGTCGGTGCGTGTCGTTCGTTGCGGGGGTTGTTGTCTTGTAGGGAACGGTTCAAAACCGTTCCGCGTTGTCTAAAGCTGTTGACGGAACGCTTTGGAAGCGTTCCCTACACAGCGTTTTTTCTGTGTCCTTTGAGCGGGCGACCGAGGACGGTCACCCCTACGGGTGCGGTGGGCAACTGTCGGGTACTGCCCGAGTGGGTGAGTTGGCTGTGTTCGCACCCATTATCCGTCCTCACTCGATTTCCAAAGACGGATTAACAGTGATGCGGTGCGTATTATTTGTTCAGCTTTCATCATTTTTTGAACAAAAGTCGCTTCACTGAATTGCCACGGATTTTAGGATAAATCCTCGCAATGACGTTGCTGTTTGTTTGGGTTTAAGACATGAAATTAAGCTGTTGTTTTTGTTTCGACACAACTTAATAATGAAGGGAGTTTTTGCAGTCAACCACAAACCATATCTTTCCCATATCCACATCAAATTCTTGTCCATTCAAGTATGCAAGTTGGCTGTCCTCGTCAAACTCGAATGCTATTTTGTATGAATACAGCGCCTGATGTTTGTTGCTCCCGTGCCGTTTGCCGCCATATTTCACATCACCAAGCAGGGGATGCCCGATGGACGCAAGGTGAGCGCGGATTTGGTGTGTGCGCCCTGTCAGCAGTTCCACCTCCAGCAAGGAACGCCCCTCCCCACTTTCCAACACTCGATAGCGAGTAGCAATATACAGGGCTTTGGGGTTGGGCTTGTGACTGAACACCTGCACTTTGTTTGTGGTGGCGTCTTTCACAAGATAACCCTCAAGTGTTGCTTCGTACCGCCTTGGCGTACCATGGACAAGGCATAAATAGTATTTGCGAACGCCCCCATTTTTAATTGCGGCATTCATTTCACGAAGAGCGGCGGCGGTTTTCGCCGCAATGACAAACCCTGCTGTGTTTCGGTCAATGCGGTTGCACAGGGCAGGAGCAAAGCTGTTCTCCGCACCTGGAGCATACTCTCCCTTTTGGTGTAAATACGCTTTCACATGGTCGACAAGTGTGTGGCTTGGGTGATTCTCATCCGGTTGCGAGGGCAACCCCACAGGCTTGTCTATTAAGAGGATATGCTGGTCCTCGTAGACAATGTCTAACTTTGGTGCAAAATCAAGGTCGCGTTCTTCCCTGCTCTCCCCAAAGAACTCGTGGGGAATATAAAAATCCACCACGTCCCCTAATGCAAGCATATCCTCGCCACTGCAACGCTTGCGATTTAGCTTAATACGTTTAGTGCGAAAATATTTGTGCATAAGGGAACGGGGCAGGTTTAGTGTGCATTTCTGCACAAACTTATCTATTCGCTGTCCGGCGTCGTTTTGATTTATATTGAATGTTTTCATAAGTATAGAGGGACTTTTGAGTATAGTCGATTTGTCAAGGAAGGTCAAAGTGGCTTGTAAAGTCACACAACTTGAAGAAAAAGGTCAAGGTCGTGGGCTGTTCGCCCACACCCAACCAGTTTTTTGAAAAAAACTGGACTAAAAACTTTTTTCACGCTCTTAATACGGGAGTGTTGACATAATAACTACACCAAACAATATTCCAAGTCCCCTTAATACAACGGTTGCCTATCCGCGCCGAAAAGGGGCAACGGCTCAAGATAGATAATATCCCTCATCCGCTGTGCCTCTCCCTCGGCGAGAACACACATCTTCCCTGCGATTTCACCGCCAGCAACTCGAACAAGCTCGCACAACGCCGCAAGTGATTCCCCTGTTGAGATAACATCATCTACCACAAGCACCCGCTTGCCACGCATAGCTTCTGCGTCCACTGCATCAATGAACAGCTTTTGGTCGGCGGCGGTGGTGATAGAACGCACATCCACAGTCAAAATCCCCTGCATATACAGCTTCGAGGATTTTCGTGCAACAATATAGCTCTCCCGCCCCGACAATCGTGCCATCTCGTGGGCAAGGGTAATTCCCTTTGCCTCGGCAGTAAGAATGCAATCAAAATCGGGAGCGACTTTCAGTAACTCGGCGGCACACGCCTGCGATAGTCTGGTGTTACCAAGCATGATAAAAGCGGCTATGTACAAATTTTCGTTGATAGGACACAGGGGCAGCGCACAGTCTACCCCTGCGATTTTCATTTTGTGATAAGACATTTTTACCTCGTCCGACGCCTACTCTTCTGTAGTAGGTTCGGGCTTTTCGTATTCTGTAGGTACATATGGCACTTCGGGTGGCGGAGGTGGCGGCGTATGCAAAGTATTGGCACGCCATCTGTTATAGTCGCTTATGTTGTAGGAGAAAAAGTGCACTCCATAGCGGCTGTGTCCTCTATGCCCAGCCCAACTGTGAAAATGGTTCATCCGAAAGAACATCACATATGGCGGCAAATGACGAGTGCCGTTCCGAATGACTTCGTCAACCACATCATATTGAAGTTGACCCGGGGTAAATGTGCCGATTCGATTCGCCGGAGGAAATTGCCCCGGGGCGAATATTACGCTATGAAAATTGTTCCCCCAATGACCGGACATCAGCCTGTGAAACAACACTTCGACCACAAGGATTTGTCCGTGTCTGCTCTCACCGCGGGCTTCAAGCCACAACAAACTCGCAAGCAACGTCCGCTCTTCCGCCGTAATAGCCGAAACTTGAGTAGGTGGGCGGGGCGGAGGTGGTGGAGGCGGTGGAGGCGGTGGAGGTGGTGGAGGCGG
>WQSD01000189.1 GCA_009788105.1 Oscillospiraceae bacterium
GCGGACAGCCCGTTGCCGCTACCAAGGCAGACATTTTCGGCGTTGGCAACCACAAACTGCACCCCCTCCTCACGGCGGATGGTACTGATATTATCGCACAAAGCCTGTGCCGCCCGCTCGCCGACAATGTCGCCAAGGGCAAGGATTTTTAGGTTCATACATGCCATACACGAGGGTAAGCCATGCACAAAATTTTATTGTGCTTTGTCCCACGCGTCCTTTCACTTGTTATTTCAAACTTTGTTTCCCTACTTATGATAGTTCCCGCCGCCGATAATATTCAGCGCGCGGTAAATCTGCTCGGTGAGCAGTACCCGTGCCAACTGGTGCGGGAATGTCATTGGGGAGAACGACAACCTGCGATTACACTTGGCTTTCACCTCTTCGCTCAGCCCCTCTGCCCCGCCGATGACAAAGGCAATGGTGGACACCCCGCCCACCGAAAGGGCGGCGATTTCTTCTGCAAGCTCCTGTGAGGAAAGCTGTTTCCCCTCAACGCACAGGGCGATGGCGTGTCCGCGGCTGTCTTTCGCTAACCGTGCCAAGATTGCGGCGTCATCTCGCTCCTCGTACACTGTTAGTTTGCACATACTGCTCATCCGTTTGGCGTATTCGTCGCAAGCCATTTGCCAGTACCGCTCCCGCAGTCCGCCAACGGCGATAATGTTGATTTTAAGCATAAAAACCTCTCATTAAAAACACAAGGTCAAAACCGCATAAAACTTTTTGAAAAAAGTTTTCCGCACCTTTCAAAAACTTTAATTGAAGTTTTTGTTCCACCTTTTTACAAAAAGGTGGTCGGGTGTGGGCAGACAGCCCACGACCTTGACCTTATCTCTTGACCTACGCCCCCACGTTCACCAGGGTTGGCATATGCCTGTCCGCGGTGAGGACGTTGGCACGCAAATTCCGCCGCGCAAGCTCTTCAGCGGTGGCTTCAAGTGCCAGGGCTGGGGTGTTGTTCTCGTCGCTTAGGTGAGCAAGAATGACGTTTTCCGTGCCAGCGTTCACCAAAACTGCCGCAAGCAACGCCCCATCAGCATTGGATAAATGCCCCTTATCCGAAAGTATCCGCCGCTTTAGAAAGGCGGGGTACTGCCCATTTTCCAGCATTCGCGGGTCATAGTTTGACTCGATAACTACGCTGTGGCAACCAGCGAGAGCGGCGACCACACCCTTTGTCAGCATACCCATGTCAGTGGCAACCCCAAGGCGATAGCCACCTGCCTGCACTATGTAACCCACGCTCATTCGGCTGTCGTGGGGGGTGGCAAAAGAGGTCACGCGTACCCCATCCGCCCCCACTTCCGCCTCGAATATCGGGTCGTGAAGGTGGGTGTCCTCAGGCAACCCTGCGGCAGAGGTGGCACACCCGCGGGGGAGGTGAACAGGGATTTCGTGCCGCCCTGCTATCCGCCCAACGCCCGAGATATGGTCGCCGTGTTCGTGAGTGACGAAAACTGCGTCAATCCTACTGCCACAACAGCCCACCGCCTCAAGGGCACGTTGTGTGACACGGGGGCCACGCCCAATATCAATCAGCAGGCGGGTGTTATTATATTCAACAAACACGCTGTTGCCGGAAGAGCCGGAAAACAGCGTGCCAAAACGTAATGGGTGCATATGGGTTGCTCCGTGAAGTGTTAATAATCAAAAAAGTCAGGTGTCCACCAACCGGGAATTACAAAATCATCAAGGTCGGGCCAGTCAACCTGAACGCCACCGATTTGGGTGAAAGTTTGAGTGACTTCCGAGGTGAATTCATAGCGTTCGTATTCGCTGGTGTAATCGTTAAAGGTATATATTGTGTACGAGTAAAACATAACTGTTGAAACAAAATTATTGTTTTTGTCAATAAGTACAGTAGAGCGGCTTTCTATTGAGTCCACATGTATGGGACCGGACGCCTCTGCTTGTAGGTTGGATGCCAAGACTACCGAGCAATTCACAAAAGATAGCTCTATATTCCCGCATTCTAACCGATTAACACTTGCATATGACAAGTTTTCTCGCAACATAGGTGTCGGCGACATATCGTGATGATAGTCGTCTGGTAGGGGGATTTTATGTCCTGTTTCAACATTTATAGAATAACCATCTAAAACATAGTCGGTTCTGGTGTAATTTCCATCAAATTCCGAAAATCCATCATCTGCTTCAAAATGTATAATGTTAAACACAAACTTGTTATTACGTCTTCCGTCGTTTGCAGTTACTTGATAAATCCTATATTCAAAATCCATTTCATTGATATATCCGCGTTGGTTTATAGTCTGCAAACCTTCCCACACAAAGGCAAACGACCCCGCCTCTTCAAGCTGCTCCACCGCAAGGTTGAACAGTTCAAGCGCAGTCATGTCAACGTCATCGCTCCCGCCACTACAAGCGACAAGGAAAAACAGGCACAGAAAAAGCCCGAGAATGCTTAATTTTCTCATTTTTCAGCCACCGCAGATTTCTCTTTTGATTTACCTTTGCCCAGCACAATGTTCGCCGGCACAACGCTTCCTGTTATGTCGTCAATGTACATTTCATCAAGCCCGGACAAAGAAATAATGGTTTTAATGGTGCTGCGGACGCGGTGCTTGGTGTCCTGTGTCCGCTTTTCAAGCTCGGTGAGCAGAGTAATATCCTGCCCATAGATAAGCACAACGTACTGGTGGCAACGCTTTACGTCACGAAAACTGTTAAACACAATTGCCGCAAAAAGCAGGGTTGCAAGTCCGCAAATTATTGTAAAAATATTCGAGCTAATAATATAAAAGAAAAGGGTGAAAACCGCTGATACAGCAAGGATTATAAGGCATCCCTGTTGTGCGTGTCTGGCGTGCGCCTTTATCCTATTGTTGACGTGTTCCACAATTGCTCGCTTGTTTGACATAATTACGCTCTCCCTTTGTTATTTATTGCTTGTATGTCGTATGGCGTACTTTGATAAACAAAGTAGTTTAGCCAGTTTGAGTACAGTAGGTTGGCACTTCCTCGCCATGTTACAATCGGGGACAAGGAAGGGTCATTGTTTTGGAAGTAGTTTGTGGGCATATTGGCGTTCGCCCCTTGTGCCGCAACATCTCGCGTGTACTCCCCTGCCAGTGTGTCCTCGTCATATTCAGGGTGTCCTGTGATGAACACCTGCCGTCCGCCCTCGGTCATGACAGCGTACACCCCCGCCTCTGCCGAGTCTGCAAG
>WQSD01000190.1 GCA_009788105.1 Oscillospiraceae bacterium
CCACGAGCCAATTTCCCCTGCCGAGTCGGCACGAGAGGAGATTATTCTCGGCTTGCGGCTATCTCGCGGGGTAGCAGTGGAACGGCTTCCCACGGAACAAGTGGAAAAGTGCGTTGCTGAAGGGTTAGGCAAGGTATCAGAGGGACGATTTTCCCTCACTCCACAGGGAATGTTGGTATGCAACAGAGTGATAGGGGAGATGTTAGTTTCCCAAAAATAACAACCGAAAGGACGCGTGTGAGGAAGCACATTTTGTGTGCGATTTTTCCCTGTGCGTAACGCGAATTATGAAACACACAATTGTCACCGGCGGTGCAAATGGCATTGGACGGGCTATTGCCTTGGCATTTTTGCGAGAGGGCGGGTCTGTCACTATAATCGACATAGACGACAACGCGGGTAACGCACTTGCAAAAGAGCAGGAAAATCTCCGTTTTTTTCACGGGGATATTGGAGAAAAAAAGGTGCTTGATGATTTTGTTACCGCTGTTACTTTGCCGGTTGATTGTCTTGTGAACAACGCTTGCGTTTCTCGTCGCGGGATATTGTCGGGTTGCACCTACAAGGATTTTGAGTATGTGCAACGGGTGGGAGTGACTGCGCCATACTATCTTACCGAGCAACTTGTAAAACAGGGGCTGTTGGCACAGGGTGCGTCTGTGATAAACATTGCGTCCACCAGGGCGGAACAATCCCAGGCAGACAGCGAAAGTTACACTGCCGCAAAGGGTGGCATTGTATCACTCACCCATGGATTGGCAGTAAGTCTTGCCGGGCGAGCAAGGGTGAACTGCATTTCTCCTGGTTGGATTGATGTGACAGATGGGGAGTTTTCCCGCCCTGACCATGCGCAACATCCCGCAGGGCGAGTGGGCGTGCCGACGGACATTGCGGAAATGGTGTTGTACCTTTCCGGGGAGAAAGCCGAATTTATTACCGGGCAGAACATTACCATTGATGGCGGTATGGGAAAGCTGATGATTTATCATGGAGATAACGGGTGGAACTTGAGCTAACTTGAGCTAACAATCCATTGGGCAGTTGACATTTGCTTCGGCGTATGGTAGAATGGGGTGATGGGTACAACCGACACAAAAACCATACTATCTTGCACCCGCTATCCGTCCTTGCTGAAGTAGAATTTTTGGGATAAGGATTGAACGTTTCTGCTTTCCAGCGGCGGGACGTCTGGGGCAACCTCCCCTACATGGGTGCGGTTGTGCTGTTGAATCGGGCGGGCATGGAANCCCGCCCCTACGGGTGCTGTTGGTTGTGGGGTGGTATCCAGAGAGCTTGAATTCCCGCACGCTATCCGTCTTCGCTGAAGAAACATCGTGCTGAATTTTAAGTTTTCGCTGTACCCTCTGCGGGTATTTGTTTGCAACGGGTTTCGTTGTCACAAAATCTTCGTGCTACACACAGCCTGCATTGTTCATATTTTTTGGTGGTCAAGCACCTTTTTTCTGAAAAAAGGTGTTTGCGCGGGGTTGTTAGGGGTGTGCGAAACACCCCTAACGAAAAAACAGGCGTAAATTGACGATAACGGCTTTATCCAGCACAATCAGCTCCATCTCAAATGGGCAACTATCGGGTACTTACCGTGTAGGTACACCAGTATCGAATGCTACCCAGAGAACCTGAACTCATCAAGATTGAATGTTCGCGCTTTCCCAAAGAGCGGGACGCCGAGGGCGTCGTCCCCTACATGGGTTTTGGCTGTGCCGTTCGGCGGACGACCGAGGGCGGTCGTCCCTACGGGTGCTGTTGGTTGCGGGGTGTCACCTTGGAGAGCTTGAACTTGTGGCGCAGACGACAACAAAAATGAGGAATTCGAGTATAACATCCCCGAAAGGAGTGCCATATGCCAACAGATGCCGGAATGATTTCCTGCATTGTGCATCACCTGCATCAGGTCGCCCTTGGAGCGAGGGTGGACAAAATCCACCAACCTGACCGGGACAGTATCACCTTGCAACTATACACCTCCACCGGCACACAACGCCTTGAATTGTGTGCCAGTTCAGAGCGTCCTTTTATCGGTTTCACCACCTCGGACAAGACCGCACCGCAACATCCCACCCAATTTTGCCTGCTTCTTCGCAAGCATTTGGCAAGCGGTGGACGAGTGACAGGAGTGGAGCAAATCGGATTTGACCGCGCGTTGCGAATTTCCTTTGACGCCAAGGACGATATGGGCTTTGTGCAACAAAGGGTGCTGGTGTACGAAACCATGGGGAAATTCAGCAATGTGGTACTGTGCGACCCGACGAAAATCCTTGGAGTGCTTCGACCTGTGGACTTTGCTACCAGCAGTTTGCGACAATTGCTGGTGGGCATGACATATCAACCTCCCCCTCCCCAAGACAAAGGCAACCCCCTCGAAGAAACCGAGGCGGGATTCGCTAACCGTGCCTCTGCCACCTCTACTGAGCAGCGTGCTGAGCGGTTTATTATGAACAATTACGCTGGCTTTTCCCCTCTCATTGCACGGGAGATTGCCTATCGTGCCACAGGGCAGACAGACGCCCCTATCGGCGGGAACGAGGGTGCGATATGGCAAGCCTTTTCGAGTGTTGCCACCGCCATACGAGAGGGGAGTTTCGCCCCCACTCTGCTGTCAGGAGAGGGGCTGTCCGACTACTCTTTCTGCGATATTGCCCAATACGGCGAAAGTGCGGAACGACGAATTTTTGACACCCCCTCCCAGCTGTTGCAGACCTATCTTGGCACACGTGTGACCAAGGGGGGCGGTTTTGCCCACGATATTTCCGTACTGGTTCGCCGAGCCCTCGCCAAAGCGGAACGAAAAATCGAAACCATCACTGCTGACCTTGCAGGAACGGCGGAACGGGAGAAATACCGCATTTGGGGCGAGCTGATAACCGCGAATATTCATGCCATAAAGCCTCGCATGGACAAGGTGGAGGTGCAGGATTATTACAGCGAAAACCTTGACACTGTGGAAATTCCCCTTGACCCACGACTTTCCCCGGCGGCAAACGCCCAGCGATATTATCGCTTGTATAGTAAGCAGAAAAAGGGGCAAATCCTTGGTACACAGCAACTTGAGGCGGCAGAGGGAGAGCTGAAATACCTTCAGTCGGTGCAGGATTCTCTCTCTCGTGTGACATCTCATGCCGAAGCGGCAGAAATACGGCGGGAGCTT
>WQSD01000191.1 GCA_009788105.1 Oscillospiraceae bacterium
CCCGCCGTTCCAAAAAGGAATGGCGGGTTTGTTTCATATAAGTGGTCTACAGCTTTGCAACGCCAATTCCGCCAGAAAGGGCGTCTGTTCCGCAATCTCCGCTCATGGCAACGATAACTGCTTTGTCGCCCGACTTAACCAAGGTTGTCCCAAGTGCGATTTTGGCAGATGCGTCAGCCAGTTCCTCGGCAGTTTTGCCCTCAACAAGGACAGGAACCACACCCCAAGACAGATTCAATTGGCGATATGTCCGTGGGTTGTTTGTTATGGCAATAACAGGGCAAGCAGGACGGAATTTCGCGATATTGCGTGCAATACAGCCGTTTCTTGTCACCGCAACGATAGCACCAGCTTTCACATTAGCGGCAGCAATGTACGCCGCATGGGCAGTAGCATTCAGTATACTGTCGTCATCTTCGTCAATGTCAGCAAAGCAAGCCTCGCCCCAATAGTCAATGTTTGTTTCGGTATGCAGAGCAATCTTCGCCATTGTTTCTACTGCGGCAATAGGATGTGCGCCACCAGCTGTTTCGGCAGAAAGCATTGTTGCGTCTGTGCCATCAAAGACAGCATTGGCAATGTCGGTCACTTCCGCGCGGGTTGGGCGGGGATTGACCACCATAGACTCAAGCATTTGGGTAGCCGTGATGACTACTTTGCCTGCGGCATTGCACTTCTCGATAATGCTCTTTTGATGTAGGGGAATTTCCTCGAAAGGCACTTCAACGCCAAGGTCGCCGCGGGCAACCATGATGCCGTCACCTGTTTCGATGATTTCGTCAATGTTGTCCACGCCCTCGCGGTTCTCGATTTTAGCGATAAGCTGAATACCCTCGCCACCGTTGGCTTTAAGGAAGTCGTAGATTTCAATCAGGTCTTCTTTTTTGCGAACGAAAGAAACTGCGATATAGTCAAAATCGTTCTTTGCGGCGAAAAGAATATCCGCTTTGTCTTGCTCGGTCATCGAGGGCAAATTTAGTGCAACATCCGGCACATTCGCCTTCTTGCGGTTGGTGACAACGCCGCTGTTATGCACAACGCAAACAACATCGTTGCCATCAACTTTTTCAACAGTCATGTTAATCAAGCCATCGTCAATCATAATGGTGTCGCCGGCTTTTACATCAGCCGGAAGCCCTGCATAATTCACAAAAGCACGGGTGCTGTCGCACTCGCATTCGGTGGTTGTAAGAGTGAACTTTTGCCCTTTTACAAGCTCGGCACGACCATCCTTGAATAAGCCAAGACGAATCTCCGGCCCCTTTGTGTCAAGTAGCATGGTAACATTCTTCCCTGCTTTCGCCGCTTGCTCACGCACAAGATTAGCGCGAACAAGGTGGTCCTCGTGCTTGCCGTGTGAAAAGTTAAAGCGGGCAACATTCATGCCTCCATTAACTAATGCCGCCATCATTTCGGGAGCGTCAACAGCTGGCCCTACGGTACATACAATTTTAGTTTTTCTCATTTTTCTCCTCTATAATTGGGCATTCACAAGCCCAACGACTTCTATGGTTTTTAATGTCTTTCGATATTATCTCACATTTTTTGCCTTTTGTCAAGTAAAAACTGCGAAAAATCACAAGAAGTTATTTGTAAATTTTTTCAACACACTCTTTTATGAAAATTTCACGAAATTTTTCACGAAAAGATTTGCAAAAACCCTTGACAATGCTCTTGCAAAATGATAGAATAGAACAGGCTATGGCTTGTTTTCTTAAATTGTCATGCCAACCACCAAAAAAACGGCATATTATTGCCTTCACGAATGGAGAACACCATTATGCGCGTAGGATTAGTCGGTTTGGGGATGATGGGCAGTGCCCACCTTACAAACTACATTAAAATGAAAGAAAACGGCGAGGGTGCAACCCTTGTTGCTGTCTGTGATGTTGATGAAAAGAAGCTAAACACCGGACAAGCCACCGCAGGCAACCTTGACCAAACAAGCAAAGGCTTTGATTTGTCTGCCTACAATTTGTACACCTGCATGGAAGAAATGATTAAGAAAGAAAATCTTGATTTCGTTGACCTGTGCTTGCCAACCCACCTTCATGCTCCAATGGCTATCAAAGCTATGGAAATGGGCGTGAACGTATTCTGCGAAAAGCCAATGGCTCGCTCGTCACAGGCTTGTAATGATATGATTGAAGCCAGCAAACGCACAGGCAAAAAGCTGATGATTGGACACACTCTTCGTTACTGGGATGTGTATCAGTTCGCCAAAGATTACATTGACAACGGCACATTCGGCAAGGTTACAGGTGCGTACTTCTACCGTGGCGGCGTGACCCCTATTTGGTCGTGGGAAAACTGGCTGCTTCGCAACGAGTGTGCAGGCGGTGCACTACTTGACCAGCACGTACATGACGTTGACACAATCATGTGGATGTTCGGCATGCCGCAAGCTGTTAGCAGTGTAGGCAAAAAAGTATTCCCTGAAAGTGGCTACGACATTGTTTCCACTAACTACATTTATGATGACATGGTTATCAACGCTCAAGATGACTGGACAATTAACGGCGACGGCTATGGCTTTGAAATGTCATATCGCATGAACTTTGAGAAGGGTGCGCTGATTTATCGTGGCGGCAAAAACTTTAAGGTTTGCCCTAACGAAGGCAAAGCGTTCACACCTGAATTCGAGGGTCGTAACGCCTACTACGATGAGATTTTGCTATTCACCGAACTTCTTGCCGGTACAAAGACTTTTGACCATATCGCCCTGCTTGAAAGCCACCGTGACACTATCCTGCTTGCTGAAGCGGAAGAGAAATCTTGCGACAAAAAAGGCGAGTTGGTAAAGCCGGGCTGTGGCTGTGGTTGCTCGAAGTAGTTTTTGTTTGTAGAGTTTATGGGGGGCTTTTCAAAAGCCCCTTCAACCTGAAGAAAACGGTCAAGACAGTGGGCTGTGCGCCCACACCGCACAAGTTTTGCCCGCTCACGCATTACTGCGACCTGCTGGACGGGTGAACCGCCCATACTGTCGCCTTCAGCGCTCACAAGGGCTTGTAAAAAACTTGACTAAAAACTTTTTCTCACAAAAGCACAAAGTTCTTTTATACCAAAGTTTTTGAGGTTCTTAGGAACTTTTTCAAAAAGTTCCTAAGTGGGGTTTGGGGCAACGCCCCAAGATGTTTTAGGTTTTTTCTTCAGTCTGGAGGG
>WQSD01000192.1 GCA_009788105.1 Oscillospiraceae bacterium
CTTCGCAAATTGGTTTAATGGCAGGGGATGTTGTTCTGTAGGGGCGGGGCTTGCCCCCGCCCGTCAAACAGCGTTTGGCAAACGGGCAACCGCAAGGGTCTCCCCTACGGATTGAGCTTTTCTCCAATCAACTCCAACGCAACCTGAAACGCCGCTATTCGCCGCTCCATCAAGGTATATTGCGAAGTTCCGACTTCCAGCTTTTCAAATGCTTTTTCGCATTTATGCAGGGTTGACAAGATAGCTTTGTATGCTTGTTCAAGTTCGGCTTTGGTGTGTTTTGCGTTATTCATGCTCCGCCACAACCTCATAATACCGCACCACGCAACTGGGCATATTGATAAATTCGTAAAACGCCAAGGCATACTCGTTCGGCGTGGTAGAGTTTGCCTCGAAGGCTTTAACGTCCTCCATGCTCTCGAATGTGCATAAATCAAGCCACTTTTCCCCGTCGAACAGTTGTTGCCAGCCAACGTAGCCCTTTTGCTTGGAGATATGCTCGTCATTCAGACGCTTTGATACTGCAAGAAATTCGGCGGTGTCCGCGTCCTTTTTAAGTTTGAACTGACAGAAAAATACTGCTGGCATGGTGTTCTCCTCGTTTTTGTTATATTATAGCACAATTGTGCGGGGAATGCAAGGCAAATGCATGAGCATCACAGCCATTACAGTCTGTCCAAAATATCGTGATGACCAATGTCAAGAAGAACAATGATTTTGTCACCTTCATAAAACCAAATAATGCGAATATCCATGTTTACACTACATTCAAAAGTGTTGTCAATACCCTTGATTTTCTTTGTGCGTAAAGATGGGTGCATTGGGTTTTGAGCTAAAAGAAGTAGTTTGGTGGCTACCGATTTTTGTTCTTTTGACGAAAGACGCTTCAAACTCTTTTCAAATTGTTTTGTGGGGCTGATTTTATACATTTTCCTTGTCCTGTGTAGAAATATCAAGAGTTTTTAGTAATTCTTCGACGCCATCATAAATTTCTGAAGGATTCGCCTTGTACTCCTTTATGATTTTTGAAAGCTCGTCAAGTCGCTTTTTAGGATAGACAACCACGGGGCACAAAAACACGCCTCCGTCACGTTCTACAACCTCGAACTTATCCCCTTCGCTAATGCCAAGTTTTTTAATTATTCCGCTTGGCAGAGTTATTTGTGACCGACTTCTTACTTCTACTAACATAATTCACCTCTGTGTTTCTGAAATTCGCACTTTCTGATATTATTATATACCATGAATATTGTTTTGTCAATGGGGAGTTTTTATACAAAATCCTACATAAACACCCCACCGTCATCCCCATGTACTTCTGTGCGGATGATATGGCTGTCGGTGGCGGTGATTTCGCACCTGTCGCACAGGGCAGACAGCAAGAGTTCAGGTTTGAGGTATCTCTCGCC
This sequence comes from Oscillospiraceae bacterium, assembly GCA_009788105.1. Classification (GTDB taxonomy): domain Bacteria; phylum Bacillota; class Clostridia; order Oscillospirales; family CAG-272; genus WQSD01. The sequence continues at coordinate 1,410 of WQSD01000192.1, forward strand.
ACTTGCCGCAAGGCGGGCGGTGACAAGCACGCAATCTTCGCCTGCCACAGCTTTAAGCTCGAACACAGCAGGGCGAATGTCCACCTGCTTCACGCCTCCTTTTTTTGTGGTTTTCTCCACTATGAGAGGAGCGGTCTCCTTTGCGGTGGAATTTATCTTTTCGGCGGCATTTTGGTCGGTGGTGTGCAGGGTAATTTGGTATGACAGAGAGTGTATTCCTGCGGATTTGGTGGACGGCACATAGGCTCGGCTTACCTGAAATCCGCTGGGTAGGGCGGCGCTCAGTTTGGCGGCAAGTTCGCTGAAGTAGTTCTCTCCGTCCACCTCGCCCGTAATGCCAATGTCGCACAGTTCGCACAGGCTTTCGTGTCCAAGAGGCAGGGGAATGGCGATGGTCATTTTCGGATGGGGGTTAAATCCCTCGGAATAACGCAAATCAAGCCCCGCACGTACAAACGCAGAGCGAAGAATGCGGCAGGTGTCAAGGTGCGAAGTGAATCGAACCGCGCCTGTGCGAGAAAATCGCAGGCGGATAGGTGTGTGTGTGGTCATGGGGAAATCCTTTCTTGTGCAATGAAGAATGAGGAATGAGGAATTAAAAATGAAGAATGAAGAATTGCGGAAAATTTGCTCCGCAAATTATTTTATTGAAAAGGCGGGGAGCGTATAAGTGTGAAGTTTGAGGGGTGCAGAGTGAAGTTAAGGGCAACTCCCTCCGCCGGCTACGCCGTCACCTCCCTCGACAGGGAGGCATGGGCGCAACCGCACCCGCCCGCTTGAACGGCACAGCCACACCCCGGGCGACCCGTCAATTTAGAAGGGGATTTTGCTTCGTGTTTTATGGGGCGAAGTCCCCCTTGTGCGTGTAATCATTCGACCCCATTATACCAAAAATAATCGTTAAAGTCAAGGGAAAAAGTCGATATTCAACACTCGTTCAAATATAATTCACTTCAACCTCTTGACAAACAAGAAAAATCCGTGTATAATATAATTGCCATATAATTACAACAGGTGAAGACATGAAAAAAACTTTAGCAATAATTATTGCTGTTGCATTGCTCCTTGTAGGGTGTGCGGCAGTACATAACAACGACCCTGCTCCCGAAAACGAAGATGCAGTTCTCCCCACCCCGCCGCCTCAAAGTTACAACTATACCCAGCCGAATATTGCCCATGGAATGTACACTATATTCCTTGCGGACACTCCTCTTGGACTTGCGAAAACAGACGGACAGCCCACGTTGACCGCTGTTTATGCAGAAGAGTCCACCTTTCAGCCTGCGTATTTCGCAATTTCGGTGGCACAGATGTACCCTTATGAATACTATATTATTCAGTTGGGAGATAACCCTGATTATACCTTAACTGCAACCGTATCAGGGGAAACTTCCATGGTGTTTTTGACACAGACTGTCCAAGGACTGCAGGAGCAAATGTGGCGAATTCACGACAACGATGATGGCAGTTTTTCGTTTATACTCCATGGAGCAGACAATTTTCGTCTGCTTTTTGATGCTGGTGTGTTTCGCATAACCAATGTGGTGTACGAGGACTATGAAAATGATGAAAATGACTATGCACCAGCGGAAAACGATGAGAACGGCTACTCGAACGGGGTTGTCACCTCTAACTTCAGCCTTGTTCTCTCGGCGACAGTTAGCCCGGCACGCTTTGTGCAACATATTAGTGAATACGGGAATGTAATTCTTAACCTTGGGCGGGACATACAAGAGCAAGCA
>WQSD01000193.1 GCA_009788105.1 Oscillospiraceae bacterium
TTTTGCCGCCGACCAGTTTGTTATCTTTGACATTGAAACCACCGGGCTGTCCCCTACAAACAACCGTATCACCGAAATTGGCGGAGTGATTGTGCAAGGGGGCGAAGTGGTGGGCACTTTCTCCACCTTTGCTGACCCCGGATGTCCTATTCCGGCGAACATCACCGAGATTACAGGGATAACCGACGATATGGTGGCAGGTGCGCCCAGCCAAGGGGATGCGGTGAGGGCATTTCTTGATTTTGCAGGGGGGCGTACCCTTGTGGCACATAATGCTAACTTTGACATGGGCTTTATCCGCCATGTTTGCACCACAAACGCCATCCCACTTGAGAACAGCTATGTTGACACGGTGGCTATCTCCCGTTACATAAATCCCGACTTGCGCCGCCACAGACTTGATGTGCTGTGCGAGCATTATGGCGTGAAAAACGCAGGGCATCATCGTGCAGTAAACGACTGCGAAGCTCTTGCCGAAATCTTTGCTAAAATGACAGCTAAGCTGGCAGAAGAGGGTGTGCAAAACATAGCCCAACTAAACGAAGCCATGGCAAACCGAGCCAACCCGAAACAGCTGTCAACCAATCACGCGGTGATTTTTGCGAAAAACAGGGCAGGGCTGAAAAAGCTGTACGAACTGGTCAGCCAAAGCCATCTTGACTACTATTACCGCAGTCCCCGCATACCTAAAAGCCTGCTGTCCGACTGTCGTGACGACCTGCTCCTTGGCTCTGCCTGCGAGGCAGGTGAACTATATCAGGCTATCCTTGACAACAAGCCCCACAGCGAGCTGCAAGAAATTGCGGCGTACTACGATTATCTTGAGATTCACCCGCTTGCCAACAACGCCTTTTTGGTGGCAAACGGCAAGGTGGCAAACCAAGAGGAATTGCAGGAGCATAACCGCCTTATCTGCCGCCTTGGGGAGGAAACAGGGCGACCTGTGGTGGCGGTGACAGACGCTCACTATCTTCGTGCCGAGGATGATATTTACCGCAAAATCCTGCTGTCAGGGATGAAATTTTCGGGTGCAGGGGACGACCACGAACTGTACCTACGAACAACCGAAGAAATGCTTGCGGAGTTTGCCTATCTTGGTGAGGAAAAGGCATACGAAGTGGTGGTGGAAAACACCAACACAATTGCAGACAGCATCGAACAACTTCGCCCCATACCAAAGGGCACATACACCGCCAGCCTTGAGGGCGCAGACGCTGAACTAATGGAACTGTGCCGCACAAAGGCTCTTGCCACCTACTCCATGGATGGGGAAACCCTGCCGGAAGAGGTATCCTCCCGCCTTTCCCGTGAGCTTGATAATATCATCAAACACGGCTTTGGTACACTGTATCTTTCGGCGCAAAAATTAGTAGAGTACAGCGAAAAGCACGGCTATCTTGTTGGCTCTCGTGGGTCGGTGGGGTCAAGTTTTGCCGCCACTATGTCCGGTATATCCGAGGTGAACCCGTTGCCTCCCCACTATCGTTGCCCTGCCTGCCGCTACAGCAATTTTAGTGAAAAAACATGGGAGGGCGGAAGCTATGCAGGCAGCAGAATCATGAACGGACTTGACTTGCCTAACGCCGACTGCCCCAAGTGCGGAGGGGCACTGGTGGGAGATGGGCACGACATTCCGTTTGAAACCTTTATGGGCTTTAACTGCGACAAAACCCCGGATATTGACCTGAATTTTTCCGGGGAAATACAAGGGCAGGTGCATAAGTACACCGAGGAGCTTTTTGGCTCGGCAAACGTTTTCCGTGCAGGAACAATCGGTACGCTGGCAAGCAAGACAGCCTATGGATTTGTGAAAAAATTCCTTGATGACCGTGGCGTGAACGTGAACCGTGCAGAAATTAACCGTCTTGTGTCAGGTTGCGTTGGTACAAAGCGAACAACAGGACAACACCCCGGGGGAATGATGGTTGTGCCTGGGGACATGAGTATTCACGACTTTTCACCGGTGCAACGCCCTGCGGACGACGTGGGCAGTGACGTGAAAACCACCCACTTCGCCTTTACATACCTCCACGACACCATTCTGAAATTAGACATATTGGGGCATGATATTCCCACCAAGTACAAACGCATGGAGGAATACACAGGGGTAGCAATCGCTGATGTGCCAATGAATGACCCTGAGGTGTACAAACTGCTCACCTCCACCCAGCCCCTTGGACTAAAAGAGGGTGCGACCTCGCAAAATGTTGGTACTCTTGGACTGCCAGAACTGGGTACGAGCTTTGTTATGCAAATGCTTGAGGATGCCCGCCCGCAAAATTTCGCTGACCTTGTGCAAATTTCAGGCTTGTCACATGGCACAGACGTGTGGATTGGCAACGCGGCAGGGTTGATTCGTGACGGCACTTGCACCATTTCCGAAGTTATCGGCACACGTGACGATATTATGCTTACCCTGATTCGCTATGGTCTGCCTGCCGACAATGCTTTTGCCATAATGGAAAGCGTGCGTAAGGGCAAGGGGCTAAAGCCCGAATGGGAAGAGGAAATGCGCTCCTGCGGTGTGCCTGAATGGTACATGGAATCCTGCCGCAAGATTAAGTATATGTTCCCCAAAGCCCATGCGGCGGCGTATGTTATGTCCGCTGTGCGGCTTGGTTGGTACAAGATTTATCATCCGACCCAGTTTTATGCGGCGTACTTCTCGGTCGACTCTGGCGGGTTTGACGCAACCATTGTTGCTGGCGGCAGAGGGCGTGTCAAGGCTGAAATCGCCATGACGAACACCAAAATAGGCGAGAAAAAGCACACCGCCAAGGACAAAGAAACTCTTGACTGTATGCTCCTTGTAGAGGAAAGTATGGCACGAGGGATAAAATTCCTCCCCCCGTGCTTGCAAAAGTCGCAAGCCACCGCATTTTTAGTGGAGGATGGGGCGGTTCGTATGCCCCTCCAAGCCTTGCCCGGGTTGGGCGAGAATGTGGCGAAAAGCATTGTAACCGAGCGAGAAAAAGAGCCATTTGCCAACCAGCTTGAACTGCAAAAACGCGCTGGCATCAACAAAACCGTCATGGAAGTCCTTGCCGCCGCAGGTATGCTTGAGGGCATGGCAGAAACAAACCAAATTACGATGTTTTGACAATGTTTCAGAGCGA
>WQSD01000194.1 GCA_009788105.1 Oscillospiraceae bacterium
AAAAAAACTGGACTAAAAACTTTTTCTCATATAAGCATGAAATGCTTTTGTATCAAAGTTTTTGAGGTTCTTAGGAACTTTTTTCAAAAAGTTCCTAAGTGGGGTTTGGGGCAACGCCCCAAGACAAAAAAACTTTTTCTTCAGTCTGACACCCCCCTGATTTCTTTATCAAGGGGGTGTTTTTATTCGACTATGTTCAAAACGGCGGCGGATATGTCACTTAAACAGCGGCGATAATCCTCCAGCGTGCCGCCAAATGGGTCTGGTATGCTTGGCTCGATGGTGGTGATTTTGCTTGCCAGCTCCGGAAATCGGAAAAGCAACTGCATATAGTGGTCGGCTGTCATAGCAACCACCCTATCTGCCCATGCCATCATGCCCCGGTCCACTCGAGCAGAGGCGTGTTCCCGGTACCCGCCTGCCTGCGGAGTGATTCCGACCTCATCTAACGCCTCGGCGGCGTGAGAAGAAATAGGTTGCCCCCCCAATGCCGCAGTTCCTGCGGACAACGCAGCGTACGAGTCACCAAAACGAGCATTCACCACCGCAGCAGCCATAGGACTGCGACAAGTGTTGCCGGTGCATACAAAAAGCAACGCAATTTTTTCATTTTCGCTAATGCGAATTTTTTCAGGAGCAAGTGAGGGTGTTTTCATGAAAGTAGTATATCACATTTTGGCAAAAATGTCAAACCTGATTGCTGACCCGATTGCTGACCCGATTGCATCAGCCCTTGACAACTGTCGAAGAATGTGGTATACTGTTTTTAATATTCAACACTCCCACAAAGGAAACTTAACTATGTCAAACTGGACATCTTCTGCGAAATTCGCAGGTGCACCGTATTTCTACGGCGCAAGCAAAATCACCGTGCCGGTTGGCACAACCGTGAACCTGAAATCCGGGCTTTTCCGCCTGATGGCTCATGACGTGTACGACGGGGATATTACCCACAAAATCTCGGCATCTGCCACTTCGGTGGACACAAGTACCCTCGGCACAACCGAAATACGCTACGATGTTACCAACAGCCGTGGTACATCATCTTCGATTGTTGTGCAGGTTATCGCCGCCGAGTGCGAGAAAATCATTGTTGAACGCCTTGTGTTCTGCCACCCAAAGCAAGATTTAGCAAACATCGAAATTCCCTCTCCGCGCCGTGCAAACAAACATTGCTCACAGCACCTTGGCATATATATGCCACCCCACTCCAGCTTTGATATTCGTGTGCTTGAGGCCGAAGAGGACCTGAACCTTATGAGTTATGCCTGCTATGCCAGCATGAATATTCACACTGTTCTGCCACAAAACGGCGAAAGGGTGACAATCACCCTTGAGGACGGCGTTCGCGGTCACGATGACGAGCATCACCCTGAAATGGGTCGTGTGGTTATGATTAAGTCGCCACGAAGCGACAATTGTCATTGCAAAGTGGAGATTACATACTCTCTCGTAGGCGAGGGCAAGGTAATGGGACTGGATTATTTCCATTACGGCGACACCAACCAAGACGAGTTTTTGCAAAACTGGACAGAAGAGCGTACATACGCTATTATTGCAAATAATTATATTATGCTTATGATTCCATGGAACGACCGCGACGAGCTTATCGGCAATACAGAGCGTAATTTTAAGCATAACGACATCCATGAAATATTTGCATACTATGAATTTCTTGTCACTAATTATAACCGCCTTTATGGCTTGTGTATCGACACTGATGTGAAGCACAATCGCCTTGTGCATACCCGCTTTTGGGTTATTCCCCAGTCACATGGACCCGGCTGGGCGTATTACGGCGGCGACCACATTGCCATGTCAACAAAAAATCTAAAGGGAAAGCCCACCTCCGGCGGCTATACTGTTTATCCTTACTTGCACAAAGACTGGACATCACTCCACGAGCTTGGGCATGGCTATGACTCTAACTTCTCGGGCAGTAAAGAGCATGGCATGGGTGAGGTGACGAACAATATTTTCAGCCACATTGTTAAGCAAAAATACACCACCGACCCGAAATATATGTGGTATTTTGACTATGGGAAAGAAACAATTGAAAGTCTTGAAGAAAAGACTTTTGCTGTTGCTAACGGTCATTTTGTTGCTGGCTTCCGTGAGCGGTTGTTTATGATTGTCAGTATGCTTGAAGCTACCGGACAAGTGGACAAAGTGTGGGCGGCGGCACATTCCCTTAACCGAGAAACCGCCACCCGCGGCGAGAATTGGATGCTTGCCGACCTGTTTGCACAGGCTGCTTTTGATGTGACAGGACTGAACATGACGCCATATCTTCACCACATTGGGTTATACCCAAAGCAAGAAGTGCGGGACGCAGTTAAGGCGGGCAGAACGCCGTATTTTGCGCACTTGCTTACTGCATTTCCAAAGCCGGTCGAGATTACCGAGGGGGTTGCTGTTCGTGCTAACTCGTATGCAAGCAATAACTCCAAGCCTGAAAATATTTTTAGCAAGATAAGCGCTGAGTGGCACAGTCGCTATGACGGTGGCGGCAAGGGAACAACGGCTTTCCCATTCTTCCTTGAGTTTGATTTTGGCAGCGAGGTGGAGCTTGCAGGGTTAGAACTGACTACCCGTTCGGCAAGTCTTAACGGGCGTTTCCAAGCCGGAAAGATAACCGTCCACCCATCCACAGGCGACACATGGCCGGGTGGCGAGGACTTCCTCCCAATGGATAGCGAATGGAGCGAAGTTGCACCTTTGCCGGTTGCACCCATTTCTCCCGCAACGCCCATAACCCAAGAAATACAGTTCGGGCAACCGGTGAAAACCCGCTTTCTACGCTTTGAAATCACCGACGGACACGGAGGTCACGCCACCCTTGGATTCTTCCGCCCGCTGTATCACGGAGTAGAGGAAGAGGAAGTTGTGGAAGAGGAGGTGTCCCCTGTTTCTTCCGAGGAAATCATGGCGAAAGAGGGGCTTTTGGGTCGTTGGTCCGCTGTGTTTCCATGCGCTGAACGAGGTCTGACCGCAAGTGCTGTGCTGGAAATCTGCGACCCTGCGGCACTTTCCGACAAAACCATTTTGGTGAAAGACGGCACAACCACCGTTTGCGAAACGACTATCGATTCGGGCGAAGTTGTC
>WQSD01000195.1 GCA_009788105.1 Oscillospiraceae bacterium
GACGGCAAAGCCGCCAATGCCGTCGCCTACAGCGCTCACAGAGGCGTTTCAACCTCGTTTTTCTTACTTCGTCAAAAATCGTTGCTACGCAACGAAAACCATTTTGACAAAGCAAGAAAAATACGCTCCAGGCGGAAAACCACCGCCTATCCGCCGAGATATTCAACACACTCATCAAAGCAAACGAGGGATTAAAAATGCAATATATTACTGGAATTCACGCACTAAATTTGCCTTGTTCCCTTGAAACTTGTGGGGATTGGCACGGGTCTGCGTTGAAGTGGCAAGACATTTCCGTAAGAGATACTCGCTCCGCTTTTTACGGAGATTACGGGATAGAGCCGAACAAGCAAATACCCGAACACAGCGGAACTTATGCGGTGGCAAACCACATTCGGGCGTTATTAGATTTGCTTGAAATGGGCAAATTTAGTGTTGCCGGTGGCATGAATAAGGATTATATTTGCAACGATAATTACACAAACGAAATATTTGAAAAGGTGTCCCAGATGAAAAACCTGCCCCATTGGAACGAGATTGAACGCTTTATGGGGCGGGAATATTTGTCCAAGTGGTTAGATTATAAGGAGGCGAACCTATGACAGACTGGAGAAAACACCACGGCGAAGTAATTTAATGCATACACTAACCGCGATAAGATACGGGATTTGTATGATGTTACTTTCATCAGCAAACATTACCATGATGTTTTATCGCCGCAAACCATTGTTTTAATGCGAAATTCCGTGGAATACAAAGGGATAGAACATTTCGATTATATCATCAGAGAACAACAAGATGAATTGATTGACAACGACAAATTGTCAGAAGATTTCCTAACAATGTTCGACCGACCTGGGTTGTTACACGATGATATGGATATGGACGACCAAGACCATCACGGTGGCATGACAATGATGTAAACAATAAGCAGACCGCTCACTTTTATGTGGGCGGTTTTGTATTTTCAAGAATAGCAGGAGGAAGAAAAATGGCAGAGCCAATATCAATGACGCTGGTGGTTAAAAAGGTTGCAGTTAAGGCACTTACAAGCAAGAAATTGCGGAATGTTGTTATAGGAACAGTTCTCGGAGTGCTACTTTTGCTGGTAGCACCTATCGCATTTCTGTTCGGTGTGGTGGAGTCTGGGCAGTCTCTCGACTGGGATTGCCCGGATTTGCGGTGGTATGTGTACGAAAATATGCCACCGGAGGGGCGAGAACAGATAGAAGCCCTCGGCGACTTGATGGAGCAAATCGCGTATGAAGTCTATGCCCAGCAAGTAGGATTACCTGCACTCACGGTTCAAATTTTCTTCCTCGGACTTATGTATGAACACCCCCTGCTTGAATACACAATCGCCCAGTTCGTGGGGTGTTTTGTCCTTGACGAGGAAGATGAATACGCCTGTGTGTTCGTGAATTTGTATGCCGCTTTTGGCATCTGGTTGACAGAGGAAGATCAGGAGATTATGTGGGAAATAGCTTTTTCAATTGACAATTGACAATGGAGAATTGACAATTGCTTTTGTAAGCGCTGGAGGCGACAGTATGGCTGGTTCTGCGTTTTTGTGCTCCCTGAGCGGTGTCGGCGGCTTAGCCGTCGAGTAGGCTCAGGATAATTTCGTATCCAGCCAGCAGGTCGCCGAAATGCGTGAGCGAAAGCAGGTCAAGGGCAGAAGAAAGGAAAAACGGATGAAAAAAATCAATCTATCCATCACATACAACGAAGAAAAGCTGGCGGCGCTTCGTGTGTTTTTGGAACAAAAAGACTCTACCTTAGAGGGAGAGCTTGCCGCTGTGTTAAACATTCTCTTCAAGAAGCATGTGCCAAACTCCGTGCGGGAGTTTATTGAGTTGAAAGGTACGAACAAGACAAAGGGAAAGAAGGGGGAATCGCATGACCCATCAGAGATTCGGGGTTGAAATAGAGCTAACTGGCATCACTCGTAACGCTGCGGCGAAAGTGGTCGCCGGTTATTTTTCTACTCAAGCAACCCATTTCGGTGGGCCATATGACACATATAGAATTTCAGATAGCTCAGACAGGCAATGGCAAATAATGAAAGATGCCTCTATATATCGTGAAGCCCGCGGCGGCCAGTCTGCAAGCGACCTATATTCGGTGGAACTTGTTACCCCAATATGCCATTACGATGACATTGAACGAATACAAGATATCGTGCGTAAGCTCCGAGAAAAGGGGGCAAAAGTCAATAGCTCTTGCGGCATTCATGTTCATGTAGATGCCGCAAGCCACACCCCACAAACTCTTCGTAACATTGTAAATATCATGGCTTCCAAGGAAGAATTGCTGTATAAAGCCTTGCAAGTTAAGGTTAATCGGGAGCATTATTGCAAGAAAATTGATACTCGTTTCCTTGATGAACTGAACCGAGTGCGACCAAGAAGCCAGGAGCAATTAAGTCGTATTTGGTACAACGGTAGTTACGGAGGAGGACGCTACAACGAAACTCGCTATCATGGACTTAATTTGCACAGCGTGTTTAACAAAGGTACAGTAGAATTTCGTTTGTTCAATTCCACACTTCATGCTGGGGAAGTAAAGTCATATGTCCAGCTTTGCCTTGCCATCAGCAACCAAGCTCTGCAACAGAAAAGTGCATCCTACTCACGAACCCAGTCTACTAACGAAAAATATACTTTCCGCACATGGCTGTTGCGAATGGGCTTGATTGGCGAAGATTTCAAGACTGCAAGATTGCATTTGTTGAAAAATCTTGAGGGAAATATCGCATGGAAAGACCCAGCACAGGCAGAGGCGCAAAAAGAACGGCGACTCTTGAAAGAAGCCGAAAATGCAGCAAAACAAGAAACTTCTGAACCAAGCAACGAACTTGAAAACGGTGAACAACAGGAAAGTCAGGGCTTTTCTTTGTCAATGTAAGGGAGAAAAAATCTATGTACAAAAAACTTTATATTGCTTATGGTAGCAACCTAAATCATAGGCAAATGGCAATGCGTTGCCCCACCGCCAGGCTGGTCGGCACAGGGGTAGTTGAAGATTACGAGCTACAATTCAAGGGTCATCCGGAGTCTGCTTTTGCTACAATCAGCGAAAAAACAGGAGAGTCTGTG
>WQSD01000196.1 GCA_009788105.1 Oscillospiraceae bacterium
CGGTTTTGACTTTGTCACCATGCAAGGGTCACAAGCCAACGACCAATTCCGTTACGAGGACGGCAAAGTCATCACCAATACCAACCATTGCGGCGGCGTGCTTGGTGGCATGACTAACGGCTCGCCAATTGTGTTCCGTGTGGCGTTCAAGCCCACGCCGTCAATATTCCAGCCACAGGATTCGGTGAACCTTGCCACAGGCGAGAACGAAGTATTAGAAATCAAAGGCCGCCACGACCCGTGTGCCGCCCTCCGTGCCGTGCCGGTAGTAGAAGCGGCGGCGGCTGTGGCACTGATGGACTTGATGATGGATTGATTGTGATGTATAAAAGACCCCCCGCCCATTGTGCAAACAAGGGGCGGGGGGTTATTTACTACCACGTTCGCAATTTCATAGTGTGGTAGGAATTGTTCCCAAGGCGGGACGCCAGGGACAACCTCCCCTACAGGTGCGGTGGGTCATGGGATGTAAGCGGTGTAGGGTGAAATTCCGCAACTTTGCCCTTTATCGTACAAACAAAGAGCGAGCTTACGCCCGCTCTTTATTGCTCCACCAAACAAACATTACACATTTTGACTGTGAAAAAATGCGCAGTCCGTCGTTGCTCGTCGGTTAAATATTCTTGATATTCGCCCTCCTCCCGCCTTGGTCTGCACAATTTTTCTTTGTCAAAAAATGCAACGTTTATTCGGCGGAGCAATAATTTATCACCCAGCCAAATAGCTGATAATCTCGGCAAAGTTTTGTTTCACTTCTTTAGGTGACATAGCAAGCAAATCCTCACGGGAAAAACTTCGCTCGCTTCCTGTGCCAGCCACGCCACCGGTCGCCTTACGGCGATTTTCTTCTTCCGCAAGAGCGGCAATCGCCCGCTTTGCCTCCACCTCCCAGGCATACACCGCATAGGCGGCGTACAAAGGCAGCCCCTCTTCCTTGGCGTGGTCAAAGACCTGAGTGGGAATGGTGTCACGGGTCACGTCGGGGAAAAGGCTGGCAAACTTTGCGTCCTCGTCTTTTCGGTATGCTTGCTGGGCAAGCTCGGTGGTAAGTCGATTGTTTTCTTCTTCCAACTCGCGAATGCGGTCACATTCGGTGGGCTGGGTTGTGGTTGTTTCTTGCAATTGTTGTGTTTCGATCATGATTGTTTCCTTTCTGGTGGGGAATAATTCGGCGGGCAACTGCAATGGTCGCCCCTACAGATGTGGCATTTTTAGTTTTGCATTTCGCTCTCCACACTTCCCATCAAAGACGCCCTGTCGGGCAGCACTCCCGCAGGCAGTCGCTGTAGATACTGTTCAAATGTGATATGCCCATCACGGAGCAAACTCTCGAGAGTGTTCAGCAGGGTCACTTGAGAGAACCTTGTCGCCGCCGCGCTGTCGTCCACACTTGCTCGCAGCACGTCTTGTCGCAAGCGGGCAAAGTCAACGGTAGCAACAAAACTCTCATCTCCCTGCACGTAGCACACAGGGCGACCATCGGTGTAGTATTCGCACATCATTTCAAGCCAAATGGCGGCAAGCTGCTCCACACAGCGGTTGATGTTATCGCGAATAATCCCAAGAGGTAGCTCCGCCGCCTCCCGCAGAGCCAAAATTGCGCTGGTGTTGGTGGGGTCAACTTCTCCAAGAGCAATTTCAGTCGCCCCGCTCATCTCTTTGGTGTGGCGGATAACCTGCTCGATTACCTCAAGATAGCCGTCCTGCATTTCGCCAACATCAAGGGTTTTGGCAACTCCGTCAATGTTGCCGCCCGACACAACCCCAATGGCTTGCCCAACTTCGTTGCTCCACTCAGGTATCAGCTTTTTATCGTATATCACCTTTGAAAAAGCGGTGTCCGTCATGTGCTTCATCGCCATGGCATACGCCTTGTTAATATACTTCTGGTTGCCGATAAGCCCGGTGACAGGACTGTTTCCATGGAAAGAATTTCGTGTCCGCTCCCAATTGAAATAGGCAATGGGGTACAACTTCATGCCGGTTTCTTCTCGGCGAATAACGCATGACTTCACGCTTTTCTCCCACACCACACGCCCATCTAAGTTACGACTGAATTTAATCAGAAATGTCGCCTTGCCTGCATTAGGGTCAGCGTTTTCAATGGAAGCGAAATCTCCCGATTGCTCCAAAGTGTCGCTGTCTGCCACAATGCGGGCAACGTCGTCAGCCGCCACACCATACTCCGTTGCCTCACGGCGCAACGCGGAAACGCTTGCCCGCCCCGCAAGAATAACATACTCCTGCGACTGCAAGTCACTACTGTTCACATCAGCCACGAACAGATTCACATTGTCCACAGTCACCGTGCGGAAGTCCCCACGATAAGGGAATCCTGCGTCAATGCTACTGTCCCAATAGGTGAAGAACACCCCATCTCCTGTAAGAGCCGCATCAAACACCCCATCCTTGATAACCGAGTCAATCCTTTCCCGCTTAAAGCGATAGTCCACAAAGCGATTAAGACGCTCCATGTACTCTCCCACCCGTGCAGTATCTGCCGACTGGTGCATAAACGGCAAGCTGTCGTCGTAAAAACGAATGCGAATATGGTACGCCATCACCGCATTCACAAGATAATTCACAATACGGGACACCACATTGAACACCGGAGTGGGCAACCCGTTGCTTTTCACCCCCCGCCATTGGTCGCCGCGATAAAATCGCTCGTTTTCTCGTACATTCTGATAAAGCCCAATCCGTCGCTTATAATCCTTGCCGGAGTTGTATTGCTGCCACGCAAGGGTTTGATTTTTGTTTTTCATAAAAACTCCTTTCTGCATCCAAAGTATAGCAACCGCCCGCAGTACAAGAAAATTGCACAAAGTAGCAAGGAAAACCCACCCCAATTTTTCGGGGTGGGTTTTATGAATTATGACTATCAGGCAAGAACATAATACAAAGTTTCAACTGTTTTTTGTCATTAAACTTGTATCGAAACAAAAACATTGACTAAATACTGGCAAAATTGAGCGTTTTTTGAAGATTTTTTGTTCTGCGATAACCCTAAGTTGCGGGACGCCGAGGGCGTCGTCCCCTACATGGGGTGCGGTTGAAAATTGTAG
>WQSD01000197.1 GCA_009788105.1 Oscillospiraceae bacterium
GCCTCCCCTACAAAGGGGCGTGCAATAACCCTGCCCACGCCGTGTTCGCCAACAAGAATTTCCCTTGCGGCTTTGCAGTATTCGTACAATTTGGCTGGATGCACAATGCTTTCATGGGCGGCAATTTGCAAAACGCTGTCCGCCGAGGTATACACAATAAGCGCACCACTGTCCATATGCAACTGTCCAAAATCCGTTAGCACTGCTGTGCCGGAGTATGGGCGGTTGCATATTATTTTACGCCCTGTAGCACCCTCGATGGCAGAGATAATCTTGGTCGGGAAGCCGCTTGGATATGTGGGTAGCGGACGGGGTGTGACCACCCCTGCAATTTCCCAGTGTCCGACAGTGGTGTCTTTCCCAGCCGAGCGTTGCCCAAGGCGACCAAAAGCGGCAGTGGGGGCATCTTCTTTCCCAAGAAAATCCACCCCCGAAATATTCCCCAACCCCATACGAATCAGATTAGGTGCATTAAAATTCGGACTTGCCGAAATGGTGCGCAGAGTATTCGCGCCAACATCTCCAAACCCAGCGGCGTCCGGGAGTTCTCCGACCCCCAGCCCGTCTAAAATAATAAGAAAAATTCGTTTCATAATAATATACTATCACATTTTTTTTGAATTGTCAATTGTTTTCCACCTCTTGCATTTGCTCTGAAAATATGATATACTAAGGTAATAATGGGCGTGTCTTCTATACCAGTTCACGCACTTCGGCGTTGGTTTTGCCACCGAGATAGAAGGGATACTCATACTACATCTCTAAGGAGACCACACATGAAAACAACAAAAGTTTTATCGCTATTATTAGTCACAGCAATGCTTTTTGGCACGGCTTTCTTCTTTGTCGGCTGTAATGACAGTGAACAAAACGACTACCCTGAAGAAAACGACAGCGATAGCAACGATTCAGGCTATGCTCAATCTCCTCCTGCCGGTGCTGACACAAGCGGAAGTTCACCTTTGTTTCCTAACCTGCCGTCACTACTTCCGCCGACATTGCCGCCGACATTGCCGCCACCAGCCGATGATTTTATGCGCGAATTCCCTGTTTTTGAAGGGGAACAAATTCGATTTTTAACCGAACACGCACAACATCGTTTTGCCATTATCAATGACGGTGTAACACAAATCGATGCCATGACCCGCTCTATTGCTGTTGACCCAATCGACGAACAAAACCTACGAGTTAATCATGCCGTTGCGGCACGCAATACACGAGTTGAGAATGCACTAAATGTTGAGATAATTGACGCATACCGTGTCCAAAACGGACAACTTATGGCATATCTTATACCCCAATTTTTGAACGGTGTCAATGACTATGATGTGATACAAGCAAACAATTTTACGAGTGTAGGAATTATGCTGGGTGACGGAGCAGGTCACTTTATTGACATCAATTCCCTTTCAACAGAAGAAAGTTTTTTGCGTCCGCAAAATCCGTGGTGGGACACCGACCGATTTGAGGCAATGACATACAATAGTCGTGCATTTTTTCTCACCGGACATTTGACCCAGTCATGGCTTGCCGGAACTTGGGTGTCTTTTGTGAACTCGGACAGGTGGGCAGAAAACAGTCAAATCATTGCAGAAATTACCGACGGTAAAACTTGTATTCACATGATTGTCCGTGAGGGAGGATGGCACTTAGACTTTATTTCTGAACTTTCGAGAATGGTGTATGTCAGTTTGACACCGGGTGACCAGATTTCTCGCAACGACCGTGTTGGCGTTGTGTTACACGCGTCTACTTCACTGAACATTGTGGTTCAAGCACTTGCATCTGCCTCTGGTGTGAGATATGTTGACATTGACGATTATGGACAGTGGAATTTGCTCCTCGATTCCCCTAATTCCATTGCGTTTGGCTATGCTAACCATCGCTTGCATTACAATTCAAGTGCACTGCAACTAAGTGGAATGAATGACGATTATCCCCTTGGCGTATTTGCTGAAGGAAATGCCCTGATTACATTCAATATGTTGCAAATGATGGAACGGTATTTGCGCGATATGGAAGAATCAGTCTATATATTGCCACTACCTATGCTAAATGCCGAACAGATGCAAAACCAAGGCTATATCGGCTTTATGCAAAACTCTGTTGGATTATTCACTATTCCCGCGCTCGCCCGCCCAAATATTCGGGTGATTACTGCCACTTTAGAGCTTATGGCAGAACTATCATATCAATATGTGACTAATGCGTTCTTAATTGATACTTTGTCTGGTTTTATACAGCCCGGTTCGTTTCTGGTGGCAAACGAAATGCTTAACATTGCTACGAATAACTTTAATGTGTGCCAAGGTGATGTTTGGCCTAACCAAATGAACGCCGGCATGACCGGACCCTATGGATTTTTTATACGAAACATTAACCGTCAAAGAAACACAGGCGTAATGTTAGCCGAAAATCGTGCCGCTTGGCAAGTGATTATACAACGCCATGCCGATTTAGTAAACCAAGCCACCGAAGACTCATTTTTTCAGTGACGAACAATTAGCACACCACGGAGCAACCCATCATGTCCACCATTCTTGGAACAACAGAAATAGCAGTCATTGGTGCAGGTCACGCAGGGGTGGAGGCTGCTCTTGCCGCCGCACGGCTTGGGTGTGATGTGACCCTGTTCACCATGCGGTTAGAGGACATTGCCAACCTACCCTGCAACCCATCGGTAGGCGGGGCGGGCAAAGGGCAGATAGTTTTCGAGGTGGACGCCCTTGGTGGTGAAATGGGGGTGTGTGCCGACCATGCCACCATCCAAAGTCGCACCCTAAACCTGTCCAAAGGCCCTGCTGTGCACAGTAAACGGGTGCAAACCGACCGAGAGCTATACCAACGCACCATGCGCCGCACCGTGGAAAGCACGGCAGGACTGCGAGTATATCAAACGGAGATTGCGGACATTTTGTTTGAGGGGAAATCCGTGGAAAATCCTTATGTGACTGGCGTTGTCACTGTTGCAGGGGGCATTTGGCTGGCGAAGCGAGTGATTATCGCTACCGGAACATACCTCCGTGGGCGGATTTTCATTGGGGAACACTCCGACGAGGCTGG
>WQSD01000198.1 GCA_009788105.1 Oscillospiraceae bacterium
CATGGCGTCACCGAAAAGCTGGTGTCCCGCCACCCCCATCTGTTCGCCGATACCAAGGCAGACACCTCTGCAGAGGTATTAGACAATTGGGAGCGGATTAAGCGGGAGGAAAAAGCCCACCACACTCTTGCGGACGAGCTTGCGGGCATTGCACGCAGTTTGCCCGGGCTAATGCGGGCGCAAAAGATGTGCAAGAAGTTGGCGAAAGCAGGTGTTTCACCATCTGCTTCAAGTTCCTCGACCTCCGCCGAAAACAGCCTTGTGGACGAGCTGTGGGAGCTATGCCACCGTGCCACAGCCCAGGGAATTGACCTTGAGCGGGAGCTGTGCTTTCGTTGTGATAGGGAAATGGAGAATAAATGAAGCATCGCTGGTTTGACAAATCCCCGCTTGAAGTTGCAGAAATACTCGGCACCGACCCAAACCAAGGACTATCCCAACGGGAAGCCACTATTCGCAGTGCAGAGCAGGGAAAAAACGAAATATACCCGGTTGTCAAAACCCCTTTCCGCAAGTATCTTTTACACATACTTGCGGACTTTATGGCGTTCCTGCTTCTTCTTGCAGGGGCGATTGCCGCTATTTTCGGCGAGGGAGCGGGGGCGTTTGTTATGCTTGGGGTAATTGTGGCGAATTACGTGGTTGTCACCTTGTCCTATGTAAAAGGGCAACGAATCCTTGAGGACATGAGCCACTTTACTCTGCCCAACGCTAAGGTTATGCGGGAAAATCGCTTGTTCATGGTTAAGCAAGAGCAGTTGGTGCGGGGGGATATTATCTTTCTTTCTGCTGGGGATATTGTTCCCTGCGATGCCCGCCTGCTTGAAGATGACGGGCTTTTCGTTACCGAACAGGGGCTGACTGCCAACGAAAAAGAAGTGCAGAAAACAGCGGCATTTGTGGACAGTCGCAACCTGCCCCCGGAGGCACGAGCCAATATGCTTTTCGCCTCCACCATTGTCACTCGTGGGCGTGGCAAAGCCATTGTGTGCGAAACAGGGCGGGCAACTCTGGTGTGCCGTATGGGGAAAAACAAAACGCTGACTTCCCACGACAAGTTGGGTATTGTCACCCATATTCGCCGATACAGTGCCGCCCTCTCCCTTTCTATGATAGGCATGATTTTCGCTATGGTAGCAATTGGACTGCTACGCGGCGGACACCTTGGTATTGCAGAAGTTTTCATCAGTGCTATGTCACTCACAGTTTCCGCAATGCCTGAAATGATGGTGGCTTTCGCCTATATTGTGATTGCCTGCGGAGTTTTTGCGGCGGTGAAACAATATCAGGACGTAAATTCTGGCGCACTTATCAAAAATCCTTCCAAAATTGGGCGAATTCGTGAGCTTGACTGTCTTATTATCCCCAAAGAGGCGCTGTATTCTGACCGAGACTTGAAGGTGGAAAAGGTTTACGCCGACGCCGACCTTCACTCGGCAGATGATGTTAGACCAACCGGGGCATACATTCGTGTTCTTCGCTGGGGGCTGATTTCAACCGGGCTTTATGGAGCGGCAAGGCTGATTGCAAACAACCAATTAAGCCAAAATGTTTACTCTGCGGAAGAAGAATGTCTTATCCGTGCCGCAGAGGAAGCGGGAATATATGACCGCCGCCTTGACGAGAATTACGGCATTATCGACCGCGCCCCTGCTGTCGGCAACAGCCGATTTGAAACCACCCTTGTGTTCAATAATGGGGATTATATTGCGGTTTGTCGTGGTGCGCCTGAGCAAATTCTTGCCCATTGCACTTGCTACAACACAAACGGGCGAGTTCATGCCTTGGACCCTGCCGAACGAAATGCCCTGCACATGCGTGCCCTCTCCCTTGAGCGGGCAAACTTTCGTGTAATTGCGGTTGCCACCCGAAGTGTGCAGTATACCAACCTAAAGCGTATTGGCGCGGCACAGTCCGACCTTGTTTTCGAGGGTTTTATCGTTATTGCCGAACCACTTCTCCCAGAGGCGGCGAAGAACGTAATCCGTTGCCGTGAAGCAGGGATAAAACTGGTTATGCTGTGCGACGACGCAAACGAACGGAATGTGGTGCTGGCACAATCCCTTGGGATTATCGCCACCGAAGCACAATGTGCCGACCGCCGAACCCTTTCCACTATGCACAACGACCTGATTCGCACCAATGTGCCGATGTATAATATGTACCAGGGGCTGTCCACACCACAGCTAAAGTTTGTGATTAACAGCCTTCAGCAAGACAGGGGCTATTGTGTTGGTGTTCTTGGGCGCGGACTGTCCCATGTGGAGTTGCTCCAAGAAGCAGACGTTGGCTTTTCCGAGATGGTGACTATCTCGTCCAAAGCCGCCCGAAGCGGGGTGGACATGACCAGTCGCGACATTCCCGTTTTTGTCCGCGGAAACAAAGAAAGCTCCCGCGGCGGGTGCGAAGCCCTAAAGTTCGTGTCGGACGTTATTGTGTCAAAGCCTGAGCTATCGGGGAATGGTGGATTTAACGCTCTTATCACCGCCATATCCGCCAGCAAAAACATCTACCACAACATCTATCGTATGGTGCGATACCTTGCGGTGTCGCAAGCGGCAAGGTTTTTGATTTTGCTGTACATGACCGCCCTCGACCAGCCCCTGTTGACCCCTGCGCAAATTCTATTCAGCGGAATGGTCATGGACTTTCTTGCTGTAATCGTGATTGCATTCCAGCGTCCACGGCGGGATATTCTCGCTGTGCGGAACAGGTTTGGCACCAGTCGTGACGGAATGCTCGACACTTTCATTAAAAACGCCCCGGTTCTGTTGTTTTCCTTGTTGTGGCTTGGACTGACTATTATTTCGGTGGCGAGTCTGCAAACAACCGGAGTTATCACTACTTATGCACAAGCAAACACCGTGACATTTATCTCGTTTATCTTGACCCAATTCGTAGTGCTATCCGAAACTATTCGTGACGGCTCCATGTTCACAAAAGGTATTCGTATCAACAACATTTATGTGCTTGCCTGTGTGGTTTTCGCAGGGTTTATTGCCGCCGCACTGAACCTGCCATATTTCGGCGCACTTTTCGCCATTGCCGCCCTTC
>WQSD01000199.1 GCA_009788105.1 Oscillospiraceae bacterium
ACCCTCGCCCCGGTTACGGACTGTGCCGCCCACGGAAATTACCGTTTCACGGCGGACGTCGGTCAGCTTGGCTTGGTCGTCCACCACCACCTGGGTGATGCCGAACTGGTCACGAAGGTCGATGAAAGTCACTCCTCCGTGGTCACGGATAGTGTCTACCCATCCTGCAAGTTTTGCCGCCATCCCGGCATTTTCTGCACGCAAAGCAGCGCAATTGTGTGTTCTGTAAGGGTTCATTTTGGTACTCCTAAATTTTTTATTAAAAGGGTATTGACAAAGTGGGGGTCATATGATATAATAACAGCATAAAGGGAGGTGCCACCTGATAGGCGGTGTTTCCCATTTGATTATTAGTTAAAAAAGATTAACCGTAACTTTTGGAGAAGCGCGGTTAATCTTTTTTTGCCTTTGTTTACCCAAAGGCGACGAAAACGACCTTTGAAATAATGATATGTACTGCGAACGATTTCGGTAACAAACACCGTAAAGACAATCATTCTTATATCCATAGACACCTCCTTTCTGTAGAGTTCATAAACGGAACTTAACTTGTGGGAGGAAAAACTAACCGCCTACCGCATTTGGTGGCACTAACCTCGGGGATTTTTGTCTGTCCACAGAGAACAGTATATCACATTTATTTAGTTTTGTCAAATAAATTGTAGTGTTAATCGCCGTGTTAATCGCCAGGCGTGTTAATCGCAAAAAAACACGCCAAAAAAGCATAAAACTTTTTTGGCGTGGATACTTTTCGAGCGTGTTGACACCCTCTATGGTAAAGAAAATGTTTAGAACCTGTATTCAGCATGGCAAATATTCGGATATTGTGCAGATTTTCACGCGAATCTAAGCACGAGGAGGGCGAATATCTGGAATATTTAACTGACGAGCAACGACGAGTGGCGTAAAATATGTCAATATACGGATTTTTGTCACTACTGAATACAAGTTCTTATTCTTCTTCGCCTGTTTTAGCAATTACATAAGCACGAATATCCGCAGGAGTGCGCATATTCATAATGTCTTCGTCCGGCACAGTTACACCAAAGGCTTCTTCAATTGCCATAAGTATTTCTACAACATCAATAGAATCTGCGCCGAGGTCGTCCATTATGTGGGTATCTTCGGTAACTTTTGATTTGTCAACTTGAAGCTGACGGACAAGAATGTCAATTATTTTTTCGTACATGAGTTTACCTTTCAAAATGTGTAATATAAATATATTATTCAATATGTGTACATAAAATGCCACAATGTTTAATACCATTACGGAGCAGGAAGTTACAAACGTAGACCGCATTTTATAAATATGTAACAAACTCCTCCACTTCACGGCGGGGGCGGGGATTGGGTATTGCGACAGGGTGTCCAAGGGGGGTCATGGCAATCGGGCGCATTTCGTCCGGAAGGCGAAGGATGCGGCTGACTTCTTCCTCTTTGAATGCACCAATCCAGCAAGTGCCAAGGCCAAGCTCGGTGGCTTGGAGAAGAATGTTTTGTATCAGTGCCGCTGTGTCTTGCAGGCAATACAAATGCTGACCACGCTCGCCGTATCGTTGGGTGTTGCGGGGAATGTCGGCGCAAATCACCAGCAGAACGGGAGAGGTTGCGATAAACGCTTGTGTGCTTGAAGCGGCAACAATTTCTGCGCGCAACTCCGGGCTGCGAATGGCGAAAATATGCCAAGGTTGGGTATTGCCCGAGCTTGGTGTGACTTTGGCGGCTTCAAGAATAGTGGCAAGATGGGCGTCGGACACAGGGGCATCTGTGTACTCGCGAACGCTGCGACGGGCTTGTGCTAAATTAAGAAAAGACATACTTTAAGCTCCAATAAAAGTTTTTGTGACCCATTCGCCGTTATCCGAATATAATGTAACGAGAAAAAGTGTTTCGCCTTATTATAGCGGTGCCTTCTAATAGGAATGAGGTCTCATGTTGAGATAGAAGGCACACTCATTATACACTAATTTATTGCAAAAATCAATAGGTTTTTCCATTGATTGAAATTTTAACAAAATGATAACCTTTTCTAAAGGGGGTTTATACCCCCAAGTCATGCCTGTGCAAGCACAGTCGCGACACTCACTTTACTTGTCAATCAAATACTTTTCAAAGGAGAATATACAATGGTCAAAATATCGCAAGATCTAATTGCTGTCGGGCGGAGAAATCGCCCAGGCAGAGTCAACCCAATGGAATTTATCACTATTCATAACACAGGAAATCCGAGTGCAGGAGCAACTGCAAGCGCTCACGCTCGCTATGTTCGCGGTGATGTCGCCGCTTCTATTCCTGCCAGCTGGCATTATACTGTTGACTGCATCGAGGCGTGGCAACACCTGCCGGATAACGAAGATGCCTTTCATGCAGGGGACGGAGCGGGAGCGGGTAATCGTCGCAGTATCGGTATTGAAATCGCAGAAAATCGTGACGGCAACCTGCAAAGGGCTACGGACAATGCAGTTTTGCTAACCGCGTATTTATGCCACAAGCACAACATTCCGGTAGCAAACATTCGTCAGCATAGCGACTGGAGCAGTCGTTCAGGTTGCCCTGCGAGGCTTCGCCGTGGTCAGCCGTACAGCTGGCAGACATTTATCGCTAATGTGACCGCAGAGCTTGCCAGGCTGAACCAACCGCCCCCTTCGCCAACTGCACAACTTTTCCGTGTGCAAGTGGGGGCGTATCGTGTTCGTGCCAACGCCGAGCGTATGGTGGCACGAGCAAAAGCCGCAGGGTTTACCGACGCTTTTATCGCCCAAAGCGGCGACCTGATGCGTGTGCAAATCGGCGCATTTGCCCAGCGTGCCAATGCTAACGCCAGACGGCAAGAGGCAATCGCCGCAGGCTTTGCAGGGGCGTTTGTTACGCAAAAAACGTAGAGAAACGAAGAATTAAAAATGAAAAATGAAGAATTAAGGTAGATTTGCTTCGCAAATCGCAGACTGAAGAAAAACTTTAGAACACTTTGGGGCGTTGCCCCAAACCCC
>WQSD01000200.1 GCA_009788105.1 Oscillospiraceae bacterium
CCACTAACGCCGTCTGCGCTTGGCTTCGCAAGGGTCCCGGCAGGTGGGATATAATATACGGCAGGTAAATCCGCGGGATGCTGTGGTGGTTAATAGTGAACAGCCCCCGCTCGCCAAAAACAATGGTGTTTCCGTCGGCTGTCAATGTCCGACCCCACAAACCATAAATTCCAAGGTGCGCCACAATATCACGGCGGTGCATAACGCGAAAAATACGACTACTTGCCCCAATTTCATATCCGTGCCGCTGCATTGCTCTGTTGGCGATATTTGGCGTTGCAAAGCCAATTGTCATAATGTTTTCCGCCGGAACGCCCCCGGCAACAAGGTCAATTGTAAGTAATTCTGCGTGCGCGCCTCCCATGCTGTATCCTACAATCCAAACCTTCCTTTGGCTTGTAGGATAATTTAATTTGTGGATTCCAAGCTCTCTTTCAATTTCGGGGAGTATGTAGCTTAAAAAATCGTTATATTGCGAATAAAATCCTTGATGGACACGCCCTATATCCCGCCACGAAGTTGATAAAAAATTCAGACTTCGACGAAAATTTTGTCTTGTAGTTGGACTGCTCATTTCAAGAGGAATCGCACCTCGAAAAACAAGTGCAACAAGGGTGTACTCTCTGTCATCAAGCTCCAATATCCTTGCTCCGGCGTCCACCATCAAGTCATCAAGTTCCTCTCCTCGGTGGGTGAAATATGTATGCACTCTAACAGGGTCAAAGCCAAGTGCCGCAAGGGCTGCGTTATAGTCAGAATAGCCCTCTTTGGCGTATGCAAATTCGCTCATCATTGCACTCCAAAAAGCAAACTCCCAGCAAAATTCGCCGTTAGCAAAAATCTCGAAAATTGCGTCATCTGTGGGAGCATCGATAGTTTCAAAGGGATTCCCCACAAAACGCCCTTGATTAACACTGTACCAAAAATGTGTTGCGAAAACGAACACAAGGGCTGCAAGGAAAAGTACCATGCAACCCAAAATTATTCGCTTTTTTGTAGGTAGTAGTTTTTTCATTCGAGTATAGTATAACACAATTTAGCTCAAAATACAACCTTAAAATCCAGGTCATATGACCGCGTAAAATGATACAACAGATTAGGGTGATTTAATTCACTAAATTTTTGTCGCTATCTTGCCGACAATCTTGAATATCGTCCACAAATACAGTATCGCCCACGACTTGGTATACAATTCTATATCGCTTGTTTGAAAGCATATGACGGTATTTTTGTGGAGTGACAAATGGTCGGTCGAAAACAGGGTTGCGAAATGGCAGGGTTTGCAATGAATTGATGTCACAGGTCAATTTTTCAAGCAAATTGTTCGCCGCCTCGATGCTCACTCTTGCGAGAAACTCGAAATGCTCTGCCATGCGGTCATTTGCCGCGGGAGCAACCACGACATTGTAAAGTTCACTCACTTTGTGCCGCTCCTTTGGCAATAGCTTGTTTCATATTAGCGCGAAATTCCTCGACAGACAAGTCTTTTGTGCCTGCCACGCGAGCGCGCTCGACAGCAAGCAAGCGTTCAGCCGTCGCCAAATCTTCCTCGCGCCGACTGTACGTTTCCATGTCCATGATAACAGTATCGCCAACGCCATTTTTCGTGAGAAACACAGGTGTTTGCCTGTCGCGGCAAATCTCGGCTATTTGATTGTAATTTTTGCGAATATCGCTTGAAGAACGAATAATTGGAGTCATTTCACTCACCTCGTTGGCATATTTATATCAATATTATACCCTAATTTAGATATTATTACAACCCCTTTTTTGAAAATATTTATCAAACTATATTTCATTTATCGCATTTTTTCGATTAAAGAACCCCCTTGACATTTCGCGTGATGTATGGTATATTATAGTTCAGAGCAAAACAGAAAGGCGGCAGGAAAATCACGAGTTTTCCTTATGCGTGGTGTGTATTATGAAAAAAGCAATGTTATACCCCCTTGCGATATTTTGTCTGCTTTCTTTTGCAGTCGCATCGTTTTTCATATTGCAGATTTTCGCCAACTATGCCCCCTCTGTGACTTACATTTCCCAGTGGTCGGGGCTTACTATTTCAAACAGCACTCCTGTGTTTGCTTCTCCTGCCGAAAGCGGGGAGGCTGTTGCGTATTTAGCGCGTAGCCGCCCTGTTCGTGTGACTGCACAAGCAGGAGATTTTATGCGAGTGCGGTTTGATGACACCATTGGCTATGTTCATGCTACCAACCTTCGTCCTGCCAAACCGGACATTATCCCCTCCACTTATTGGCGCACAACCGCCGAGCATGACACCATGACCATCACTACAACCCCTGCCGCCCGCAACGATAATATCACCAGCAGGCTGATAATTCACCACACAGCAGGTCTGCCTTTTACCACTCATGACACAAATGCCACCCTTCGCCGTATTCGCGATACCCATTATTTTCATTTGACGGTGCAAAACTGGAGCGACCTTGGCTATCACTTTGTTATTGATGGTGCAGGGCGAATTTGGGAGGCCGCTCCTCTCTTCGCTCGCGGAACCCATTCGGGAGGATATTTCAATCATGATATTGGCATTTCGATTATAGGAAACTTTCACCCAACAACCTCGTATAATCTTGTGCAAACTATGCCACATGGGCAAGAAATGACCGATGAACAACAGATTGCGCTTATGGATTTGTGCCGCTGGTTAGTGTTCGAACTTGGGCTGGATAATATAGTATACGGCGACGAGTCACAGCCCCGCCCATGGCTTCACGCCCCAATTGGAATGCACTCTGATGTTGTCATTCGTGCCTGCCCGGGAGATAATGTTGTGCCTTGGGTGCATAGGGTTTTGCGAAGTGAAATTAACGCTTGGGTGCGTGCAAGAGGTTAGATAGAAGGCACACTCCTGAAAGGAGTGCCAGTTTGAAGAAAAACCCTAAAACACCTTGGGGCGTTGCCCCAAACCCCACTTAGGAACTTTTTGAAAAAAGTTCCTAAGAACCTCAAAAACTTTGGTACA
>WQSD01000201.1 GCA_009788105.1 Oscillospiraceae bacterium
CCGTTAGGGGGCTCTTGCCGCCCCCTAACAACCCGGCATTCAAACCCCTTTTCAGAAAAGGGGTTTGAAAATCCCCAAAATATGAGCAATGCGGACTGTGCGTGGCACGAGGATGCCTTGCCAACAAAAACCGTTGCAAACAAGTTCCCACAGAGGGTACAGCGAAAACTTATTCTTCAGTTCGATGTTTCTTCAGCGAGGATGGAGAATTGGTGCGAGGGGTGGGGGGTGGCGGTTGTTCCGAGAGCCTGGTTTAGGACGATAAGTTTGTTTCGTTACACAATGGCGTTGCTGTTTGTTTGGGCTAAAAATTGGAAATGCTCTTAGCGTTTTTTATATAAAGTTTTTGTTCCACCTTTTTTCAAAAAGGTGGTCGGGTGTGGGCAGACAGCCCACGACCTCGAAAGGATACACCATGAAACTATCATACAACTGGCTGGGCGAATACATAGACACCGCAGGCATTTCCCCTGCTGACTATGCCGCCCGCATGACGGACACAGGCAGCAAAGTGGAGGGGTATGCCCTCCTCGGCGAGGGCATTCAAAATGTCGTCGTTGGGCGTGTTGCCGCCATGGAGCGGCACCCCAACGCAGACAAGCTGTGGCTGTGCAAATTGGACGTTGGCACAGGCGAACTGCTGAACATCGTCACCGGAGCGGACAATGTGACCGTTGGCACGCTTGTCCCGGTGGCTGTTGCCCCTGCCACTCTGCCTGGCGGGGTGGAGATTAAGGCGGGCAAACTCCGCGGGGAGGTGTCCGAGGGAATGCTTTGCTCTGTCAGCGAATTGGAGCTGCCCGACGGCTACGTCTGCGACGACGGCACGGGGATTCTGCTTCTTGAAGAGGGCGAAGTGGGGCAGGACATTCGCGACCTGCTGTGCCTGTCGGACACTGCGGTAGAGTTCGAGATTACCTCCAACCGCCCGGATTGCCTTGGTATGGTGGGCTTGGCGCGAGAATCTGCCGCCAGCTTTGAGCGGGAGCTAAAACTGCCTGACACAGGCACTTTCGCCGCCGAAAATGGCGAGATTGACAGCCTGTTGTCCGTAGAAATCCACGCGCCCCAGCTATGCCCACGTTACGCCGCCCGTGTGGTGAAAAACGTGAAGATTGCCCCCTCTCCCATGTGGCTAAAATCCCGCCTACGCACCGCAGGAGTGCGTCCTATCAACAATATCGTGGACATCACCAACTATGTGATGCTTGAGTTCGGTCAGCCCATGCACGCCTTTGACTACGACCGCATTGGGGGCGGCAAAATCATCGTCCGTGAAGCGGCAGAGGGGGAGGTTTTCTCTCCAATTGTGGGCGAGGAGGACATCACCCTCACCGCTGGCATGACTGTCATTGCTGACGCCACCAAACCCGTTGCCCTTGCAGGGGTTATGGGGGGTGCGAACAGCGAAATTACAGAAGCTACCACCACTATCGTATTCGAGTCGGCGAACTTCAGCGGCCCTGCCACCCGCTCCACTTCTCGCAAGCTGTCAATGCGGAGCGAGTCCAGCGGGCGATTCGAGAAAGGGCTTGACCCTGAAACCGTTGGCGCGGCACTGAATCGTGCGGTGCAGTTAATCCTTGAGCTTGGCGCAGGCACGCCTGTCAGCGGAATAATCGACGTTTACCCGGGCAAAGAAACCAGCCGTACCATGCCATTCGACCCAAAGACCGTCAACGCCTTGCTTGGCACAGAGCTGTCCGCCGAGTATATGAGCGGCGTGCTGTCAAGCCTTGGTTTTGGCGTAAGCGGAAGCGAAATTACTATCCCAAGCTGGCGTGGGGACGTGACCATGTCCGCCGACATTGCGGAGGAAGTGGCGCGGATTTACGGCTACAACAACATTCCCTCCACCATGTTCCGCTCCCCTGCAAAGACGGGGCTACTCACCGACGAGCAAGCCTTCCGCCGCCTGATTCAGGACACAATGGTGCGCGCGGGGGCGTATGAAGTGAAGACAATGCCTTTCGTGTCGCCCAAATCCCACGAGCGTGCAGGGCTGAAAACCGACCCCGACCACTTCATGACCCTGCTGAACCCCCTCGGCGAGGACACCAGCGTTATGCGCCGCAGTTTGCTACCCAGCCTGCTTGAATGCCTTGAGAAAAACCACCACGCCAACGGGGAGAACGTGCCGCTGTTTGAGCTTGCGAATGTGTACTTGCCACAAGGCGAAGATGAGTTGCCCACCGAGAAAATGCAGCTTGTGTTTGGCTTTTGTGGCGGTGACTTCTACAAGCTGAAAGGCATTTGCGAAACGCTACTTGCGGCGGCGGGAGTGACCGGGGCGGAGTTTGTGCGCTCGGAAGATTGTTGCCCTGCACTCCACCCTGGACGTAACGCTTACATCAACATTCTCGGCAATGGGCAATGGGGCGAAATTGGCAGTATTGGCGAAATCCACCCATCCGTGGCGAAAAATTATGACATTAGTGAGCGGATTTATGTAGGAACAATCAGCTTTGATAGCCTTTTCCGTGTACGCCGACTGAACAAAAAGTACGCTCCCCTTCCTAAATACCCTGCCATGACCCGTGACTTCTCCCTGCTGTGCGACACATCTATCGAGTCGGCGGCGGTGGAGCGAATCATGCGCCGTGTGGGGGGCGAATTAGTGGAAACCGTCCGCTTGTTCGACGTGTACATCGGCAAAGGTGTGCCTGAGGGCAAGAAGAGCATGGCGTTCTCTGTCGCTATGCGTGCCGCCGACCGCACCCTGACTGACGAGGAGGCGGGCGAGGTAACGAAAGCCATCCTTGCGGCTGCCTCGGCGGAGTTAGGTGCAAGTTTGCGAGGGTAAGAAACAAACATTATACAAAAATCCCCCTCAAGCGAGGGGGATTTAGACTGAAGAAAAAGGTCAAGGTCAAAGCCGTGGGACGCCGTCCCACACCCTGCCGCTTTTTGAAAAAAGCGGGCAAAAACTTTTTTCGCAAAAGTATGAAATGCTTTTGTACCAAGGTTCCTA
>WQSD01000202.1 GCA_009788105.1 Oscillospiraceae bacterium
AGTCGATAATAGTTAAAATTCCGCAAAGACCACCAGTTAGCAATTTAAGAACCCCCATACCTGTTTCTCCAAGCATAAATCTGTCCACTCCCCAGCTACCTACAAAAATCGAAACAATTAGCAATGTTGTTGGGTCTTTCAAGTCCATCATCGAAATTAAATTGAACTTGTTTTCGTCTGCAGATAGCAATTTTTCTTTTAAGAAAATCGCTTTCTCTTGTGGAAAGAACTTTTGATTTGTCATCATAAACATATCAACTTTTTGTTGATGGTCCATATGTATCACCTCTTGGTATTATTTTGTTCAACCGATTTTTCACATTCAGTTACAATAGAGATGTGTCGAAACAAACTTATCGTCTTAATTCAAGCTCGCGGAACGTCATTGCGAGGCGTGATTTTCGCCGAAGCAATCCATTAGGTGAGCGTTTTGTTCAGCGAAATCCGCCCGCCACGAAATGGATTGCTTCGTCACTTCGCTCCTCGCAATGACGATGCTGTTTCTTTGGGTTTAAGACATGAAATTATCTGTTGTTTTTGTTTCGACACAACCGTAATGACAATGTTTTGGTTGTTGTGTTAGACAACAAAAATGCTATCCTCAAACCCTTGCCACTCCGCAATCAATCGCTGCTTTCGCCACTGCACTCGCAACCGCAGTCGCAACCCCTTTGTCAAGGGGAGATGGTATAATATAATCGGCAGACAGTTCGTCCGCTTTGATGTATTCTGCAATAGCACGGGCGGCGGCGATTTTCATTTCCTCGGTAATATCAGAGGCAAGCACATCAAGCGCTCCTCTGAAAACGCCGGGGAAAGCAAGCAAGTTGTTGATTTGATTTGGAAAATCGCTTCGTCCTGTGCCAACCACCGCCGCACCCCCTGCCTTTGCAAGCTCAGGCATGATTTCAGGGGTGGGGTTTGCCATTGCGAACACAATGGCATCTTTGTTCATGCTTTTCACCATGTCTTGGGTCACGCAACCGGGGGCAGACAGCCCAATGAACACATCAGCACCCCTCAGCACCTCCCCAAGGTCGCCCATACGACTGCCCCGGTTAATAATCTCTGCAATTCGCGCCTTTTCGCTGTTCAGTCCGCTTCTGCCTTTGTATATTGAACCCTCACGGTCGCAAATGATAATATTCTTCATTCCGCTGTCGTACAGCAGGCGGGCGGTGGCAATGCTTGCCGCACCTGCCCCATTAATTACGATTGACGCGTCCTCTTTTGTCTTGCCAACAAGGCGAAGAGCGTTGAAAATCCCAGCCAGCACAACAATTGCTGTGCCGTGTTGGTCATCGTGGAAAATGGGAATGTCACAGGTTTCTTTCAGCTTTTGCTCAATCTCGAAACATCGTGGCGAGGATATGTCCTCAAGGTTTATTCCGCCAAAACTACCTGCAAGCAGGCTAATTGTGGCTACGATTTCGTCAACATTTTTTGACCGAATGCACAAAGGAATTGCGTCCACGCCGCCGAATTCTTTGAACAGCACCGCCTTGCCCTCCATGACAGGCATGGCGGCCTCCGGGCCAATATCACCTAACCCCAGCACCGCCGTGCCGTCGGTAACAACCGCCACGGTGTTCCCCCGTCCGGTTAAAGCATAGCTTTGGGCAACATCTGCTTGTATGGCAAGACACGGCTGGGCAACTCCCGGGGTGTATGCCAAAGACAAATCGTCGCGAGTTTTTATCGGCACACGGCTGACCACTTCTAATTTGCCCTGCCACTGATAATGCTTTTTTAATGATTCAGTTGAGTAATCCATTTATGCTACTTCCTATCGTTGAAATATGTTCTTACCTCGGCAATCAATGGCAACAACAAGAGGCAGGTCACGAACTGATAGCCTATATATCGCCTCCGCCCCCAAGTCCTCGAAAGCTACCGCCTCACATTTGGTAACACACCGTGAAAGCAAAGCCGCAGTTCCGCCAATTGCAGTAAGATACACCCCGCCGTGGGCTTTAATCGCACTGGTAACAGCTTCGCTTCGCTCCCCTTTGCCAATCATCACCCGCAAGCCTTGCTGTATCAGCCGCGGGGCGTAGGCGTCCATTCGTGCGCTTGTGGTCGGTCCAACCGAGCCGATGACCCTCCCCGGTGGTGCAGGGCAAGGTCCGGCGTAAAACACAGCCTGTCCATGCACATCAAATGGGAGAGGTTTGCCCTCCTGTATCAGTGCCATCATGCGCCCGTGGGCGGCATCTCGTGCGGTATATATTTCTCCCGACAGCAAAAGGCTGTCCCCTACATTCAAGGCACGTATCGTTTCATCTGTGAAGGGAGTTGTGATTTTTATTGTTTTCATATGTCGCACCTAAATCACCACTGTTCTGTGCCGTGTTACGTGACACCCAATGTTCACCGCCACAGGCAGTCCTGCTATATGGGTGGGATAGGTCATGATATGCACCCCAAGTGCCGTGGTCTGCCCGCCATAGCCAGCAGGACCAATGCCCAGCCGATTTATGCGAGAATGCAGTTCCACTTCCACCTCCGCCCAATATGGGTCAGGGTGAAGACTTCCCACTTCACGGAGCAGGGCTTGCTTTGACAGCAGTGCCGCCTTTTCCATAGTGCCGCCCACCCCAATGCCAACAATAATCGGCGGGCAAGGGTTAGCTCCTGCGCTCTTCACCGCTTCCACAACAAAATCCATCACCCCGTTTATTCCATCTGATGGCACAAGCATACCTATTCTGCTCATGTTTTCGCTACCAAACCCCTTTGGCGCAACGGTGATACGCAAGCTATCCCCGGGCACAACATCATAGTGTATCACGGCGGGAGTGTTATCTCCTGTGTTTATGCGACTAATGGGGTCGCTGACAACGCTGTTTCTGAAATAGCCCTCTCGGTAGCCCTTACGCACCCCCTGGTTAATCGCTTGGGTCAGGTTGCCGTCAACATGAATATTTCCCC
>WQSD01000203.1 GCA_009788105.1 Oscillospiraceae bacterium
TTCCCGATATTCGCCCTCCTCACGCCTAGATTGGCGAAAAAACATCTCAAAATTCGCTCGTTTCATCTCGTGTAGACACCCTCTAATATTAGCCTGACATCTGCAATAAATATCGCAAAAAACTCGCTATGGTGGCGAAGTTGACCACCTTAGCGAGTTTTTGTGTAGTGATGAATCTAAGAGGTCGCTATCTGCCCATATAGCGCTGAGGCGGCATCCCAATTCGCCACGCCGAACCAATCGTCGATATA
The DNA here is from genome assembly GCA_009788105.1 of Oscillospiraceae bacterium. Lineage (GTDB taxonomy): Bacteria > Bacillota > Clostridia > Oscillospirales > CAG-272 > WQSD01. The sequence goes on from WQSD01000203.1 coordinate 252, forward strand.
ATCGGCACGTAGATTGTAGTGCATCAAGTAATATGCGTGTTCCCATACGTCAATGGCGACAAGGGGATAGACATTTTGCGGCAGAGGTGTGTCTTGGTTGGCGGTGGTGATGATTTTCAGGCTTTTGTCCGCCTCTGCCACCAACCAAGCATATCCCGAACCGAACACAGATAGTGCCGCCGTCTTGAAAGCGTCTTTGAACTTGTCAAAGCTGCCGAAAGTGGCGTTTATGCTGTCCGCCAATGCACCAACAGGAGCTTTTGCGCTTGTTGGGGACATTCCCGCAAAGTAGAAGTTGTGATTATACACACCGCCGCCGTTATGTAGCACAGGGGTCTGCAAATCCTTGGGCAATTCGTCGGCGTAGTACAGCAATTGCTCCAACGTCCAGGAATGATATTGAGGATATGGGGCGAGAGCGGCGTTCAGATTGTCAACATAGGTTTTCAAGTGGCGGTCGTGGTGCAAGTCCATGGTCAAGCCGTCAATGTGCGGCTCAAGGGCGGTGTAGTCGTAGGGCAACGGGATTAGGGGGAATGGGTAGTGGTTGTTCATATGTGCCTCCGGGAAGTGTGATACAGCATTATATTCCGAAGGGTGTGGGTTGGTTAATTTCGGGTTCTGGTAGGAAAGGTCATTTGCCATTTACCATCAATGTAGCGAAAAGTAAGGCTTCTGACATCAGCAACACGAACACGAAAAATATAATCGCCCTCCCAAATGATAACTGTTCCGTTTTCCTGAGAACTGCTTTTTAGCGAATGCCACCGTCCGCTATATACAATCCGACTTCGCCCAAGAGGATATGATTGAACAACGATTCTGCTCGAGCCGCCTGTCGCCCCTGTAGAGTGTTGAGAAATTTCAACATAAAAAAGCTCGTTTGGAGAAAGCGAGGATGTTATAATCTCTGTATGCCCAAAAAATTGTCCTCCTGAAACTACATAGAAAAATACTATAATGACTATAAATCCGGTTGCAATTGAATACAGCGTTCCAATAATTATTTTAATGTCTGTAAGTGGTTTTAGTGAAAAAAACATTGCTATAAAAAGTCCAAGAGAAATCACTGGAAAAAACATACCATACATACCCCAGGCACTTAATATCAGCAGAAAACCCACAAGAGTGACAAGCGGCATCACAAGTGCCACAGCCTTGTATAACTTCGTTCTGTTTTCCTTGATGATAATGCACGGAATAGATAGTGCGATGGTTATAACAGAAAAAACTGCGGTGAATGCAATGCTTTCGCCGTGTCCAACTATGTAGGAATTCCACGAAAAGTAGAATGAGATTATTATTGCGACAAGTTGCACAGCAAGCAAAGCCAAGATAAATGCAGTCGGTGATTTAATGTTTTTCATGGCTTTATTATATCACGGGTTAAAACCAAAAGCAACCCCGAAAGGTTGCTCAGACTGAAAAAACCATAAAACACCTTGGGGCTTTGCCCCAAACCCCACTTAGGAACTTTTTTCAAAAAGTTCCTAAGAACCTCAAAAACTTTGGTACAAAAGCATTTTATGCTTTTGTGAGAATAAGTTTTTAGTCAAGTTTTTTACAAAAAACTTGTGCGGTATGGGCGCATAGCCCATGGTCTTGACATTTTTCTTCAGATTGAGCAACCCCGAAAGGTTGCTTTCTTTGTTTATTCCCCTACTTCTTCGCCTTAGCAATAAAGTCAGCAAGTACGTCAGCCATATCCGGATTGCCGATTTCTTGCAGGCTGTAGTCCACACGGGTGTTAGGCTTGTTAATCTTCACAATCCGTGTAAGATCAATTGGTGTGGCGATAAGCACGGTGTCGCAGTCGGTTGCCTCAATAGTCTTTTGCAGGTCAGCCATTTGCTCTTCACCATAACCCATTGCAGGCAGTACAGGGCCAATGTCAGGGTAGATTTTGAATGTTTCTGCCAGTTTGCCAACCGCGTACTTCCGTGGGTCAACAATTTCCGCCGCGCCAAAGCGACGAGCGGCAACCACTCCTGCACCGATTTTCATTTCACCATGGGTGAGGGTAGGTCCGTCCTCGATAACCAGTACACGCTTGCCCTTGATAAGGCTGGTATCATGCACCGTAAGAGTGGACGCCGCATCAACAACAATGGCGTTCGGGGCAACTTTCTCGATATTTTGACGCACGATTTGAATTTTCTCAAAGTCCGCACTGTCAATCTTGTTGATAACGACCACATCAGCAAGACGGAGGGTGGCTTCGCCGGGGTAGTAGCTTAGCTCATGCCCCGGGCGGTGCGGGTCAACAACTGTGACCATCAAGTCAGGCTTGAAGAATGAGAAGTCGTTGTTTCCGCCGTCCCACAAAATCACGTCACAGCCATTCGGGTCAGACTCGGCGGCACGCAAAATCGCCTCGTAGTCCACTCCCGCATAAATCACGTTGCCGCGAGTGATATGCGGCTCGTACTCTTCCATTTCTTCAATGGTGCATTTATGCTTGGCAAGGTCGTCAATTGTGGCAAAACGCTGAACTTTTTGCTCTTCAAGGTCGCCGTATGGCATTGGATGGCGAACGGCGATAACTTTCAGCCCTGCCTCCATAAGTAGCTCCACGATACGGCGGGAGGTTTGGCTTTTGCCACATCCTGTGCGGATAGCCCCCACAGCGATGACAGGCTTGGTGGACTTGATTTGGGTGTGCTTTGGTCC
>WQSD01000204.1 GCA_009788105.1 Oscillospiraceae bacterium
CCCATCTTGTCCACCTCGTCAAGGAGAATAAGGGGGTTGCTCACCTCGGAGTTTATCAGAGCAGTAATAATCCGCCCGGGCATAGAGGCAACATATGTACGGCGGTGTCCACGAATGTCGCTCTCGTCCCGCACCCCACCAAGGCAGACACGAACATACTTCCGCCCAAGTGCCTCTGCAAGGCTGGAGGCAATAGAGGTTTTTCCTGCCCCGGGAGGGCCGACAAGGCAGAGAATTTGGTTGCCCAGCCCTGCGGAAAGCTGTTTGGTAGCAACATATTCCAGCACACGCTCTTTCACCTTGGTCATGCCGTCATGGTCGCGGTCAAGGATTTTTCGCACATCTGAAATACTTGTGTTGTCTGTGGTAAACTTGTTCCACGGCACTTCAAGGGCGGTGTCAAGATAGCCCCGCGACACGCTTGCGTCTGCAGAATGAGGTGCCATGCGGGACAGCTTGTTCACCTCTTTCATCAGCTTTTCTTTCACATGGTCAGCCGCATCAAGAAAAAGGATTTTGGCGGTGTACTCCCCCAGTTCCTCTTCGGTGTCGTCCCCAAGTTCCTCTTTCAGCACCTTTATTTGCTCGCGCATATAATAGTCTCGCTGATTTTGGTCGATTCGCTCCCGTGTTTGGCGGTGAATTTCTGCATCTTGAAGTTGCAGTTCGGTTTCTTCTTCCACAAGGCGGGTGACAAGCTCTAACCGCTTAATCGGGTCAAGCTCGTCTAACACCGACTGCTTTTCCTCGTAGTCAGACAGGATAGAATGGGCAAGACTGTCCGCAAGGGTTCCTGGGGCGGAAATTCGCCCAACAGCGGCGATATATTCATGGCTGAAGCGAGGGAATTCCTGCACAAAGCGGCGAAAGCCTGCCATTGCCTCCCGAATGGCTTTTCTGCTTCGTGGACTGGCGGATATATCGGTGGCGATGGTCTTAATCATCACCTCACACCGCTTTGCCTCAAAGTCAACCGAGTGAATTTTTCCGCGGCAAACGCCCTCGATTTGCACCCGTGCATAGTCATCATCAATTTTCATAAAGCTCTTGATGGCAACAATTGTGCCTGTGCGAAAGATTTCTTTTTTCAGCTTTATCTCTTCTTGTGACGGGTCACGCTGTGCCACAAGAAGTAGGTTCAGCCCCCTATCATAGGCATCTTCTATGGGGGCTATCCACGCCGGGTCGGTAAGGTCCATGCTCACCGACATTCCGGGGAAGGCAACAAGCCCCTTTAACAGGAAAAGGGGGAAGGATTCTCGTCTGATTTTTTCTATTGTTTTTGGCATATTTTTTTCCGTTTTGAATTTTTAATTTTGATTTTTTCTGTATCGTTCGGCGGACGACCGAGGACGGTCGTCCCTACAGGGTGGCGGTGGTGGTCTTGCCCTTGACCTTAATCCCCTTCCTCGGGAAGGGGTGGCACGAGCATAGCGAGTGACGGGGTAGGACAGGACACAAACACGACAGCAAAACTCAAAATCTTTCGTTTCACACCTACCCCGTCCCCATCACATAGCAAAAGGCGCTTTGTGATGGGTCCACCCCTTCCCAAGGAAGGGGAATTTCGGAATCGTGCGGTGCAAATTTGTTCGTGTGTTTTCGTGAATTTCGTGGTAAAATGCCCTTGACCTTTGTTTTTAGAGTTTCCCCTTTGTCACATATTGCACTCCGCCTAATGTGCGGCAGGGCAATCCGGTAAGTGCAGGCAGTGCAAACATCCCAAGATTTTCATAAGTAAGGCTGTCGGGGCAGGGCAGGGCAATGGCATCATATCCGTCAAATGTCACGCTGTCGCAAATCAAACGGCGTAGCTTCATTGCCTGCTCGTACAAGGTGGCGTAATTTTCGCTTGACAGCAGACCTGCACCCATAATAGCGGCAAGTTTCACATCAATGCCAAAGGCGGCACGAGTGTTGGTATAAAGCTCGTCCAATCCGCGGAAGTCGGCGGCACGATGCCCAAAAGCAATGCCGTCATAGCGGTTCACATTATTGGAAAACTCGGCAGCGGCAAGGATATACAGCACTTCGCCATAAAGTTCCGCATATGGCAGGTCGATTTTCACCGCACCCTCCAAGTCCACAGGAGCATGGACGAGAGTTGCAACACGAGCCTTATCCTCATGAGATGGTGGAGTTTCGTCAAACTCTCCCTCAAACTCGGGAGGTTGGTACATTGCGCCGTCTTTTTCGTCCCATCCAGCGATGGCTTCAAGCAGTTCATATCCACGAGCAGGGTCACGGCAAACAACCCCGATTGCATCCATAGAAGTCGCCGTGGGAATCAGCCCGAAACGGCTGACTGTGCCGTAAGTGGGGCGAATGTAGCACACCCCTGCCAAAGCAGCGGCGGCGCGCACCCTGCCGAAAATATCGTTAGCAAGGGCAAACTCCACCTCCCCGCTTGCTACTGCGGTAACGCTGTCAGGGGGTGCGGGATTATCGAAAAATGACGGAATACCAAGCTCGTCGGTGGCAACCGTGCCGGCAATCGCAAAGCCTGCCGCCTGTAGGCGTGTGGCAACTGTGGCGGTGATAGGGGAGGTAAATCCCTTCAAAATCTCCGACCCTGCGTGGGCTGGAACACCCGCAAGCATAATATTGTCCTCTAACAGCACGCTTCCGTTGCCCCGATGGGCAAAATCTTTGATTAGTTTCATATTCACTCCTCCCTTAATTCCCGACAGTTTTCGGTACTTGGAAATATCCGTTGTATTGCTCCGGCGCACCGGACAAAAGCTCTTCCCGCGAAATGGTCTTGCTTTGCTCATCTCTGCGCATAACGTTTTCTTCGGCGATAGGCGTGACCATAGGCTGTACACCAGAGGTGTCCGCGGCGTCTACCCCTGCAAAAGCGGACATTAGTGCCGCCCCCCGTTGCTCAAGTAATGTTATTTCCTCGGAAGTTAGGGCGATT
>WQSD01000205.1 GCA_009788105.1 Oscillospiraceae bacterium
TTTAAGTTGGCGGCGGGGCTTGCGTACAGAAATGGACTGCCGCAAGCCGGCCCTGCGCTACTCGAGCCTGTTGGCCTGCTGAATGTGACCATTCCGGAGGCTGTTGTGGGCGACGTTATCGGAGATATTAACGGCAAGCGGCGCGGCGCGGTTCTTGGTATGAATCCTGTCACAGGCAAACGGGGATATACTACCATTGAAGCGGAAATTCCCAAGGCAGAAATGGCAGACTACACAATTTCTCTTCGTGCCACAACACAGGGCAAGGGCAGTTACACCTATGCCGTTTCCCGCTACGAGGAAGTGCCGGCGAACATTTCGCAAAAGATTATCGCCGAGGCACAAAAAGCCGAGGGGTAAAGTCAAGGTTATTTGAGTACAGGGGCGGGAATTCACCTGCCCCTGTAACGCATTTTTCTATAATTAGTAAAAAAACAGGAGAAACATCATGAAAAAACTAATTCCATTTGCCCTTGCCGTAATCATGCTCTTCGCCCTATCAGGTTGCTCGCGCCGCCCCTTTGTTGGGGAGTGGCGATGGGAGTGCGATTGCTGTGGAGAGGAATATTACAACATAGACTTTCGGCGGAACGGAGCGCTTTATATCACGGGACATAGCCGACACGGAGCAATATATGGTCATGGCTTTAACATTGACGCGCGCCATTATTGGCGTATCTTTAGGGGCGAACTGTATTTGCTTGAGGGAAATCCCGGAACGCCCTTTGAAATGTCCGAGGACGGAAATAGATTTGTAATATATGATGAATGGAGCGGAGAGATTCATTACACACGTATTAGCGGTTCGGAGGACAGTCTTGTGGGCGTTTGGGAAGGTGGATACGGTCGCATTCGCTTTTTGGCAAACGGCACAGCTGAAGCGGTGGACGAATATTACCACGATGAGTACAGTCGACATTTTTGGAGAGTGTCTGATAATTTGATAATAACATATTTCGGGCAACAGCACATTTTTGAAATATATGACGATGTTATGACAATTGAAAGTGTCGGTTGGGGTAGCGTTCTACCAAAACGGATAATGCGACTTGTGCGGATAGACGCTTAGTAAGCGTGACGACACGAGGCGAAAGGAACAAAGAAACNCCCCCGCCCCTTGCACGCACAAGGGGCGGGGGGATTGTTTTACACCAAGGCTTCTTCTCGCACCACAACAGGTTTTGCAAGCACAACTTCCACCTTGTGCCGTCCTCCGTCAAAGGGGAATGTGCCGCCATGGGCTTTGCCATTAAGGGTATACACGGGCGCATATCCACCTTTGGTTTTATCGGTGTTCTTGATGTGTTTGACATTATTGCCGTGACGGACAACTATCTCGTACACTGTGTCATGGCGGTTAATGGTCAGGGTCACATTGTCCATATCCGAGGGCAGACATGGGGTCATGGTGAAGCTACCTGCGCTTTCGGTATAGCCTAATAGTTTTTCAAGCACCGCGCGGTAATACCACGCCGCCCCACCTGTATACAAACTCCAGCCGCCCCGCCCGGGGTGGGCAGGATTAGAGTACACATCACCGCACAGGGCATACGGCTCGCAACGATAGGCGGCGGCAATACCCTCGTCCATACAGCGATAGGCAGGATTGATGAAGTTCAGCATTTCCATGGCGCGGTTAGCCTCTCCAAGCTCGAAGAGTGCCCACACCCCCCACAATGCTCCATGGGTGTATTGTCCGCCGTTTTCCCGCACGCCTGCGGAATATCCACGGATATACCCGGGGTGTAGTTTGCCGTCCACAAAGGGCGGGTCAAACAGCTTTAGAATCTTGTGCTGTTCGTCCCACAGGCGGTGGATTGCCTTTTCCATTGCCCCACGGGTGCGAGGGGTGTCCCCCTCTACCATGACCGAAAATGACTGGGGCAGCAGGTCAATGGCACAGCCCTCCTTCTCGTCAAGCCCCATGGGGGTGCCGTCGTCGTAGAACGCCCGCAGATACTGCCCGTCAGCATAGCAATGCTCCTCAATTGCCGTGCCAAAGGCGGTGTGGGCAGTCCTAAAGTTTGCCGCATCTTCAACCTCGCCACGGGTTTCGGCAAGGGTGGCGAATTCCGCAAGGGCAAGCTGCATAAACCGCGCAAGCCACACGCTTTCCCCTTTGCCCCCTGTGCCAACTTCGGAAAAGCCATCGTTCCAGTCGCAAGTACCCATCAGGGGCAAGCCGTGACTGCCCACCCGAGAAATAGCAAGCTCCAACGCCCGCACACAGTGCATATACAGGGTTTCTTTGTGGGTGGCGGTGTGAGGTAGTTCGTACCGCTCATGCTCCCCGTCTTTCAGGGGGGAGGAGTCGATATATGGCAGGACGGTATCCAGTATGCTGTAATCCCCGGTGAAGCGGATATACTTTGCGGTGGCGTAAGGTAGCCACACATAGTCGTCGCTGCACAGGGATTTGATGCCCCTATCCCCCATGCCATCGTAATTTTCCACCTTATGCCACCAATGCTGCACGTCCCCGGTGGTGTACTGGTGGGCGGCACAGCGGTAAATCATGCGGCGGGTGATGTTAGGGTCAACATACAGCGCCGCAAGAGAGTCCTGAAGCTGGTCACGATAGCCATATGCACCGCTGGACTGGTAAAACCCTGTCCGTGCCATCATGCGAATGGTTATGGCTTGGTACAGCAGATAGTGGTTGAACATGGTGTCCAAGGCTTTATTCCCGCTTGACAGCACAAACTGAGACAGGGGAGCAGTCAGCTTGTCTGCATATGCCCCGAAAGCTGAACGCAGGTCGTCGGGACAGCGGAATTTTTCAAGAACATGGTAATAACAGCGGTCATAGTCCCGCTTGAATGTGCCAAGGAGGAAATACACCTCCTGCTTTTTCCCTGCAGGAAGCACAAACGCCCGTGACCCGCCACGATGCACATACATCTCGAAATTGT
>WQSD01000206.1 GCA_009788105.1 Oscillospiraceae bacterium
CCCCGTCTTGGCAGAAAACCACTGCCAATCCACCCCTCCACGGGAGGGGAATAAGGTCAAGGACTATCTATGCTCCTACTAACCAACAACCCCCGCGCCGCAAAGGCTTTCGCCGAGGGCGGTGCGGCGGTGGAACTGCACGACTGCACCCTGCCGCAACTACTGGTGAAAGCCCGTGACTACGTTCACGCAGGGCATAAACTGCTCACCCATCCCCTGTCCGGCAGCGTAAAGCCAAGCGAAACCCCATACAAGTCCATGTTTCTCTCCGCAGAGGCGGGAGGGCTTGACCTGTCGTCCCTGAATATAATCGAGTCGGCTATTGCCTTGTGCGCCAATTTCGTGCCGCCGGCGGATAATATCCCGGAATCGGTGAAAAATGATTTTATGGAGATAGATTTGTCTTTAGTAAGCGCTGGAGGTTTCGTCGATTGGGCGATTCACTCGTCCAAAAAGACGAAAACGGAATGCGTGAGCGAGTAATAAGGGGTTGGTGAAGCACTTGATGGGGCGAACAGCAGGAAGCGCGAATGGATACAAGCGTGTTACCCTCACCAATGAAGAAACAGCCAATATGCCAATATAATAGAAGGATTTGAGCAAATAGTGGGCGGCGAATTCATCACCGCCGAAGATTATATGAAAAAGCGTGGGTTGAAGTTGTAAGGACGGCAATTTGAACCCCGCACAAAGCGGGCGGGCAGAGCCTGCCCCTACAAAGGTTTTGCCAAATATTTTTCGTGCGTTTTCGTGTCTGTTCGTGGTAAAATTCCCTTGATCTAACGCCCTTGTTTTTACATTATCAATCAAATCACACAAAATTCCCCCAATGGAGGTTAAAAATATGAAGCTACAAGTAGGTTATATCGAAATCAAGGACATTGCGTTTGACAAAAACGCCGGTGTCCGCGGCGGCACTCTGTTCATCAATCCTGATGAAGTAAAAGCGGTGGTGCTGTCAGACGAGCGTATTCGCTCAGTCGAGCTTGACCTTGCCAAACCCGGCGAGGAAGTACGTATCACTCCTGTCAAGGATGTGATTGAACCCCGCGTGAAGGTCAGCGGCGGCGGTGGAATGTTCCCCGGCGTGATTGCAGACGTGCACATGGTGGGCAGCGGCGTTACCCATGTTTTGCGTGGTGCGGCTGTTGTGACAACGGGAGCGATTGTCGGTTTCCAAGAGGGCATTATCGACATGAGCGGTCTTGGCGCGGAGTACACGCCATTTTCAAAGACGCAAAATCTCGTGCTGAACTTTACTCCTGTGGACGGCTTGACCCCTCACGAGTACGAGCAAACCCTGCGTCTTGCGGGCTTGCGTGTGGCGTGCGCCATCGGCGAACTTGGGAAAGATGTTACTCCCGATGAAGTGGTGGAGTACGAAACTTTGCCCCTGCTCACAGCGAAAGAAACATACCCCGACTTGCCACGTGTTGGCTATGTGCAAATGTTGCAAAGCCAAGGGCTTTTGCACGACACATACGTGTACGGCGTGGACATGAAACAGTCCATTTCCACCCTCATCAACCCAACCGAGATTATGGACGGAGCGATTATCAGCGGTAACTGCGTGTCGGCGTGTGACAAAAACACCACATACCACCACCAAAACAATCCTGTAATCCACGACCTGTTCGCCGAGCATGGGAAAAGCCTTGTATTCGCAGGCATGATTATCACCAACGAAAACGTGTACCTTGCGGACAAAATCCGCTCTTCTGACTGGACACAAAAGCTGTGTACAATGCTGGAGTTTGATGGGGTTATTATCTCTCAAGAGGGCTTTGGAAACCCAGACACCGACCTGATTATGAACTGCAAAAAGGTTGAGGGTGCAGGCATTCCGACGGTTATCATTACCGACGAATACGCCGGTCGTGACGGCACGTCACAGTCCCTCGCCGACGCCGACCCGTCAGCCAATGCGGTTGTCACCGGGGGTAATGCGAACCAGGTCATCACCCTGCCAAAAATGGCGAAAGTCATCGGCTCGCTCGAGCATGTTGACCGTATCGCCGGCGGTTTTGACAACAATGTGAACCCGGACGGCAGTATTACTGTGGAGATACAAGCGATTATCGGTGCTACCAACGAGCTTGGGTTTAACAAAATGAGTGCGAGGTAGGGGTGGCGACTTACGAAACAAAAAAATTGAACACCCTCTACCCGTTGGTGCGAATTCCCTTGAACACATCGACAAAGTTTGTGCCGAGGAAGTTGCAAAGCAAAAAGTCGATGGATGGGTTTATGCCTGCCGAATGCGAATCAGAAGTTGCGTCGAACGGAGAAGTTATCCTTTGTGTTGCTTTTAGAAAAACTGTTGCGTGAGGTAATTTTATGACTAAAATTAGTTTTGAGTGGGACGACAGTAAAAGTGAAGCTAACATACAAAAACATAATGTTTCATTTATTGAGGCAATTACTGTGTTTGACGATGCAAATGCTTTGTATAAAGCAGATAACGAACATTCACAAAACGAAGAACGGTTTATAATTCTTGGAATTAGTAAAAATCTTAGATTGCTAACTGTTTGCCATTGCTACAGAGAAAGTGATGCTGTAATACGAATAATATCAGCAAGAAAAGCAACAAAACAAGAATGGAACCAATATGGAGGCAACTTATATGAAGGATAACTACGATTTTTCCGATGCAATCAAAAATCCTTTTGCGGGGAAGTTTAATGGAAAGTATACTGTAACTGTTCATTATGATTTCTCTGGCACTTCAGAAACAAAAACCATTGATATAAAAGAAAAACCAAAAACACAGAAAGGCTATACACATGAGCAAAATCAAAGTAGTACACTACATTAACCAGTTTTATGCGGGCATTGGTGGCGAGGAATTCGCCGACCACAAGCCTGAAATCCGTGAGGGCGTTGTTGGTCC
>WQSD01000207.1 GCA_009788105.1 Oscillospiraceae bacterium
CTCCGTCCCACCCCCTGCCGCTTTTTGAAAAAAGCGGGCAAAAACTTTGCTACAAAAGCATTTCATGCTTTTGCGAGAAAAAGTTTTGTCCAGTTTTTCAAAACTGGTCGGGTGTGGGCGGAAAGCCCACGACCTTGACCTTTTTCTTCAGGCTCTACCCCGTCGCAGTCGCTAACTTGGTAAGCTCGCCAATCTCCCCAATACCGCTACACTTGCGATAATCATCGCCGTTGGATACAACAAGGGTTGGTGCTTGGCGAACGCCATACTTACGAGCAAGCTCGGGATTTTCTTCAGCGAAAATCTTTTCATATGCAATCCCTGCGTTATCAAGCATTTCCATTGCAAGAGGGCAATTGTGGCAAGTCATTGTGGTGAAAAGATACACCTTGCCACCGCCTTTTGACTCTTGCTCCGGCTGGCTTGGGGCCGGCTCTTCATCAGTAGCTTTGTCCGACTTTGAAGAAACAGCAAATTGATACGCCTTGCCGCTACTTGATGCCGCTACGGTCGGTTCTGATACAGTCGCAGTTTCCCCGCCCTCTGCCGCAACTTTTGACACCTCAAAATCGGTCTGCGGTTGCGCGGCAATCGGCTGTGGTTGGGAAATCTCTTCTTTCCCTGCCGGGAATTTCGCCGGGTCAATGGCATACTCCAAACGGTCACGATATTCGGCAGTCTTTCCGCCGTTCCAGTTCTGCACAGGGCGATAATAGCCTGTGATACGGCTGTGAACTTCGGTAGGGTTGGCACAGGTAGGACAGTTAAAATACTCCCCGGTCAAATACCCATGACTTTGGCACACAGAATAGGTAGGCGAGAGTGTGTAATAGGGCAAAGCGTAATTCTCTGCAATGGTGCGAATAAGCGCCGCGGTGCTTTGCCAGTCGGGCATTTTCTCTCCAAGGAAAGTGTGGAACACAGTCCCCGAAGTGTACAGGGTTTGCAGATTATCCTGCACATCAAGGGCAGTAAACACATCATCCGTATACCCCACCGGCATATGGGAGCTGTTGGTATAATACGGCTCGCCGTCCATGGTGGCAGTTTTAATATCAGGGAAACGCTTTTTGTCGTGCTGGGCAAAGCGATAGGTGGTGCTTTCTGCGGGAGTTGCCTCGAGATTATACAAGTCTCCATACTTCTCTTGATAGTCGGACAGCCTGTCACGCATATGATTCAGCACTTCGGCGGTAAAGGCTTGGGTTTCGGGGGTGGTCATGTCGCCGCCAAGCCATGGGGCGTTCAGTCCAACCTCGTTCATGCCAACAAGACCAATAGTGGAGAAGTGATTCTCGAATGTGCCAAGATAATGCTTGGTGTAAGGATACAGCCCCTCTTCAAGGAGTTTGGTGATGACAGTACGCTTCACAGACAGCGAGCGAGCAGAAATGTCCATGAGCTTATCTAATCGCTTGTAAAACTCTTCGGGAGTGGCAGACTGATAGGCAATGCGAGGCATATTGATAGTCACAACCCCAATAGAACCAGTAGACTCCCCTGCCCCGAAGAACCCGCCCGACTTCTTCCTAAGCTCCCGCAGGTCAAGGCGAAGGCGACAGCACATACTGCGAACATCACTTGGTTCCATGTCGCTGTTAATATAGTTAGAGAAATACGGCGTGCCGTACTTCGCCGTCATCTCGAAAAGAATGCGGTTGTTTTCCGTTTCGCTCCAGTCAAAATCACGGGTGATGGAGTAGGTGGGAATGGGGTACTGGAAGCCACGCCCGTTAGCGTCGCCCTCAAGCATAATTTCGATGAATGCACGGTTCACCATGTCCATTTCAGCCTTGCAGTCGCCGTAGGTGTAGGGCATTTCTTTCCCACCCACAATGGCTGGCTGGTTCGCAAGGTCAGCAGGCACAGTCCAGTCAAGGGTGATGTTAGAAAATGGCGCTTGAGTACCCCAACGGCTGGGGGTATTCACTCCGAAAATAAAGCTCTCGATGCACTTTTTCACTTGGTCATAACTCAGCCCGTCTGCTCTGACAAATGGTGCAAGATAAGTATCAAAAGAGGAGAACGCCTGCGCTCCTGCCCACTCATTTTGCATAATACCAAGGAAGTTCACCATTTGATTACATAGGGTAGCAAGGTGGCTTGCAGGGGAAGAAGTAATCTTGCCCGGCACGCCCCCAAGCCCCTCACGGATAAGTTGTGCCAACGACCACCCGGCACAATAACCGGTAAGCATGGACAAGTCGTGGAGGTGAATGTCCACATTGCGGTGAGCGTTTGCGATTTCAGAATCGTACACCTCGGACAGCCAATAGCTGGACGTTACTGCCCCGGAAGTGCTGAGAATAAGCCCACCGACAGAATATGTTACTGTAGAGTTTTCTTTCACACGCCAGTCAATGGCGTCCACATAGTCACTGACAACTTTGCGGCAATAATCGGCTGTGGCATTTACATTACGCACCTTTTCACGCTCTTTGCGGTATAAAATATACGCCTTTGCAATGTCTGCATAGCCTGTTTCAATAAGAACAGACTCCACGCTGTCTTGAATTTCCTCTACAGTTACTTGCCCGTTCTTAATTTTCTCTGAATAGTGGGCGGTCACACGAAGTGCCAACAGGTCAATTGTGTCCTGTGTAAATGATTTGTTTTGTGCCTCAAAGGCTTTGCGAATGGCTTCGCTGATTTTGCTGATATTAAAATCAGCAACGACACCATCACGTTTGACTACTTGATACATGGCTTTTCTCCTTTGGATTGGGAGTGAATTTAATCTAAAAACTTCAATCTGCAAAAGCTATGCTTTTGCTATCAAAAGTCAGACTGAAGAAAAAGTCTTTTTTGTCTTGGGGCTTTGCCCCAAACCCCACTTAGGAACTTTTTGAAAAAAGTTCCTAAGAACCTCAAAAACTTTGGTACAAA
>WQSD01000208.1 GCA_009788105.1 Oscillospiraceae bacterium
AAACCAGAAGCCGATTTTCCTTGAAAAACTGTACGCCGCCGCCTACAATCGTGATATTTCTCATTTTGTCGACCCTGCATGGGTCATTGGCTACAATGGGGAAAACGTGAATGTTTGTGCTGTGAGAGAAGAAGAGTGTCGCTTTATGGACTACTGCTACTGGAACAAAGATGTTATGGTTGCACTTATGGAGTACAAAAATCGCCTTGTGCTTTTCGGCAGTTGCTATATTGTTAAGCGGGACGAAATTGTGCAGACAACACCGCCCAAAACCGAAACCCACACATACATATGCGCCGATATTTTCAATGTGGAGTATCTGGACTATCCCACCTTGGAGGATGCTGTGAACGACAAGCGTTGGGACGCGGTGAAACGAATGGAATGCCGTGTGATTGACGAGGTTGTGTACGAGCGATTTTATGGGCATAAAATTGAAGAAAGAAGGTTTTAGTGAGATGACATTTAGAGCGAAATGGTTTTTGCCAAAAATGTTTAAGGTGACTTTGGCACTTTATGTTCTTGCTTTGGTTGTTATTGGTTGGCTTGCATTTCAATATTTTTTAGATGCAATTGCATTTTTTGATATTTTTGAAACGTCTGCGCCTGTAGCTGAAGTATTTGTAACATTTATAACGGTTTTAATTGCTTCAATACCTTTTACACTAATTGCGGCAACTATTAGCAGTTATTTCACACGACCAAAATATGTTTTTGGCGAATTGAGTTTGCAGATTTCTGCTGGGGAGGGCAAATACAAAAAGTTTTATGATATTTCTTATATCAATATGATTTCGTTTGCTGACAACTGTTATGGCAAGAAAAAAGACCGCAATATGGTTATAACATATTGGAATGAGGATGAAACCAAATCTGTAATGATTTCTCCTCCAATAAAGAAAACAAAACAACAATTTATCAATAAATTACGTGAGATTGTAGAAAAAATAAACATTTCACAAATTATTGATAACAAATATGCAGTCGCAAGTCCTTATGGGTGCTATATGATTCGTATAAAAGAAGAGGATTGTGCGTTTTTAGACCATGGTTCATATGATGATGATATTATTGCGTTGTACCAATATGAAGAGAAAATTATGCTTTTGACAAATTGTTGGATTGAAGAAAGAAGAGCGGTTATAGAAAAATCGCCACCAAAATCAATACTCACTAACTATATTTGTTGCAACATAGCAAATATTCAGCATTTAGACTGTGCTACTATTGATGAAGCTGTAAATGACACAAAATGGTGTGAAAACTTGCAACGTGATGTGCGAGTGATAGATGATATTGTAATGAAAAAAAGAAAGGCACAACTTGAGGTTGCTTTAACATGGGTGATGTAATGACCTGGACACAAATAACTACCACTTGCTCCCCGCCTGACGTGGACACCGTCTGCGCGGTGATGAGCATGATTGACACCCAGTTAGTGATACACGACAACAGCGACATTGCACAGCATATCCGCCCCGAATGGGGGGAAGTGCTTGACGAAGATTTTGCCCGCAGGACGGACGCCACCGTCAGCCTGTTTCTCCCGGAGGACTGGGAGCTTGGGTCAACTATCGCATATCTTGAAGCCCGCTTTTCAGAGCTTGGTTTGGCAGTCGCCGTGACTCATGACAGCGTAAATCAAGCCGACTGGGCGGACGAGTGGAAGAAATTCTTTCAGCCCACCCGCATCGGTGAACGGCTGATGATTGTCCCCTCCTGGGAGGAGGAGTTCGCCCCTGCCGAGGGTGATGTTGTCGTCCGTATTGACCCCGGAATGGCGTTCGGCACAGGCACGCACGAAAGCACCCGCCTTGCCCTGCTCCTGCTGGAGCGGCATATGCAGGTTGGCATGGACATGCTGGACATCGGTACAGGGAGCGGAATTCTCGCCATTGCCGCCGCCAAGCTGGGTGCGGGTCGTGTGGTGGGGTGCGACATTGACCCGCAGGCGGTGAAAGCGGCCGCCGGCAACGCCCGGGCTAACGGAGAGAGTGGCATTCACTTCACCACCGCCGACCTGACCGAAGGCACACAGGGGCAGTTCGGGCTGGTGTGTGCCAACATTGTCGCCGACATTCTCATCAGGCTTGCCCCCGATTTGCCGCGCTATGTCCTCCCCGGCGGGCGGGTGATATTCTCCGGAATTATCGCCGAACGCGAGGGCGAAGTGACCGCGGCTATGACGGCACAGGGCTTTCGCCTTGCTGACCGCGCAGAGGAGAATGCGTGGGTGGGGTTGGTGTTTGAGAAAGGTGGAGTGTGAAGGGTTTGGCGTGGAGTTAAAGGGCGAATTTACCACGAAATACACGAAAATGCACGAAACGCACCCGTAGAGACGGCAACCAACCTCCGCTCGAACGGCATAGGCAAAACGCTGTAGGGGCGGGTTTCAGATTTTGTGCCCTCCCGCAACGAATAATCTGCACCCAGCCATCCCGTCTTGCGACAAAGACAGTCGCAATCCACCCTCTTTGAAAAAGAGGGCAAAGGTCAAGGGCGCACCGCACCCAAGCCTCCCTCGTCGAGGGAGGGGGACCGCTTGCGGTGGAGGGAGTTAAGAAAAACACTCCCTCAGTCAGCTACACAAATACTATGTGTGGGACTGCTCCCTCCGAGATGGAGCCTTGGTGTAACTGTAAGCACGGCAACCTGCCGTCCGTTAATTACCATAAAAAAGTTGAGGTAATCATATGTTTGAAATAATTTCAATACTTTCAATTGTTATTGGAATTGCATTATTTTTTGTAATAACAATACGGCAATATCAAAAAACAGAATATTTCAAAGAAACAGAAAAGCCGTTTTTTGAAATGCGTAGAGATAAGGGAGCGTATGGCGAATATCTTATAGT
>WQSD01000209.1 GCA_009788105.1 Oscillospiraceae bacterium
TTCTTCAATTTGAAGGGAGTGCCGCCGCACTCCCTTTGTTCGTATCTACACTAATATAATATCCACCCCGCCGAAGTTATTATTGCCTCGAATGGTTATGGTTGGCGCATTCGGGTCATCAGAATGTCTTGGACAGTCCACTCCACCTGCAAACGAGGCAATATCCGTGACGATATTCCATCTGCGAGGAACGTACAGCTCCACGCCACCGAATTTGTTATGCACGTCCACAATCGCACCCTCGGGAGCAAGCTCTGCTCCGTCAAAATACACTTCCATGCCGCCGAATTCGTTGGATATTTCCACATACTTCAGATTTTTCGAGGTAATGTACTTGCTCGAGCCTGAAAAACTGCCTTTGATAAGCACATTTTCGCCGCTTACGTCCTCTTTGGGCGCACCTTTCGCGCCATTCACTTCCCATTGACCCTTGCCGGTCTTGACAAAATTCCACTTGCTCTGCTTCTTTTTGAAAAGAATGTGGAACGCAATGCTCAGCAGAATTACAAGGGCAATCAATGCCCATATGGAAATGGTAATGTCCAGCGCATTTTCGATTGGTCGACGCCATATAAAGATAAGAATACCCGCGTCAAGGAACATTTCGCCCCACTTCATCCGTATGGCATTAAAGATAAATGTTGCGGCGAAGGGGATTGTGATGAGTAGTGGCCAAAAGCCCACATCACCCAGTAGGTCGAATATGTGCATTACGATAAGTGCTGCACCTGCGAGGAGGGAAACTCCCCAAAAAACATTGACAAATTTAGATTTTTTCATAGCTGTTATCTCCTGTTACTTAATTTTTCTTTTAATTGTTTGTAGTAATGCCGTGACACATGAACTTGCTTGTGAGTGTCGAAGAACTGGACGGACACGGACGAGGGCAGGGTTTTAGTCAGGGACATGATTTGCGAGGTGTTTGCCACAGTGGACTTTGATATTCGCACAAATTCGTTCGGAAGCAACTCCTCTAACTGATACAGACGATAGGTCACGCTGTACATTTCGCTTTTGCTGTGGGCATACACCGCCTCCCCGTCTGTTTCAAAGAAGAGAATATCACTGCTGGGTAGGTAAAACTCCCGCTCTCCTTTGTGGTACACAATGGCTGGCTTGTGGGATAGCATTGCCTCGATTGCCGCACACCGCAGGCGAATGTTCTCGTCCATGGTGCGACACCGCAGGATTATTTCTTCCTCTGCGTCCGGGTCGTCCGGCTGGATAAATTCAATTTTGAACCGCAGGGTGCATCACCTCCTAACCTTGTAGACGTTCGCGATAGAGTTGTATCGAAACAAAAATGTTAATGCTATCCAAAAAGGCGGGACGCCGAGGGCGTCGTCCCCTACACAGGGTGCAGTTGAACAAATGTAGGGGAGGTTGCCCCCGACGTCCCGCAACTTAGGGTTATCGCAGAATATAAAATCTTCAAAAAACGCCGGGTTTTGTTAGTGTCAATATTTTTGTTTCGTTACAACCTTAATGACAATGCTTATTTTTCACTTCTCTATCGCATCTGGCAACATACATACACCCCTCGCAGGCGGTGTGCAAGCGGTTTTTCGCAAGAATTTCCCTGTCAAGTCGCTCTCGCAGGTCGCTCCACGGTGTTGTCATGCCGTATTCAAGTCCGCACCAAGCTAAAACCCTATCGTCAGATGGCTCGGTTTCCTCGGCTTTTTCGCATTCGCCGCCATTGTTGTACAGGCAAAAGCCGCATATCTCGTCAAGTTGGGCGGTTAGGGTGATTGCTGTTTGTGGGTTTTCGTCCAATACCTGAATTTTTCGCCGCATAGCGTCAGCATATGCCTCGCTGTGTCCCTCGGGGGAAAACAGGAGAATGCACAAAGCGTGGTGGGGTTTTAGCTTCATTTTATAACTATCGTGGTAACTCATGGAACAACCAAAACATTGTCATTGCGGGCTTGACCCGCAATCTCATCAAATATTGAAGTACCAGGAGATTGCGGGTCAAGCCCGCAATGACAATGAGAAGTTGAAACTTTGTATTGTGTTCTAACTTGATAATCATACTTCATTTTTCCACCGCATCTCTAATGCGAAAACCGCAGAAGAATACCCCTATCATCTTGATGATTTCTAATAGAACAAACGGCGCAAATGCGGCTAAAAACGCCTCTTGTAAAGGCACGCCATTCACAAAGCCAAACTGCATCATGCCCATTGTGAGATTGATAAACGAACCCACTCCAAGCCCTATGGCAAGGGTGAGCTTTCGCCTTTTGTCTGCGGCATATCCTGCGATAAATGCGAAAAATGGATAGGAGAGAAGAAAGCCGCCCCATGGTCCGATTATTCGGTCAAACCCGCCGCCGAAATTGGCGAAAACAGGAGCGCCCACCGCCCCAAGCGCAAGGTACAAAATAGCCGCCGCCAGCCCCTTTTTCGCCCCAAGTACAACTCCTGCAAGTGCCACCGCAAAGGGCTGCATGGTGAACGGCACGCCCCATGGCAGGGGTATGCTAATCTGTGCCATTACGGCAATAACAGCGGTGAAAAGGGCGATAAGGCACATATTTTTGGTGCTGAGTCTTTTTCTTTGCCTGTTTTCTCTCATCTACGCCATCTCGGGCGGGTCATAGTCCACGCCATGAGTGTCCACAGTGACGGTGGTCATGGTCATTGGGTTGGTGGGGCTGACTGTGCCGTCCATGCCGCGGCGTCCCTCTTGGGTGGCGATGCGGTCAACTACATCCATGCCGCTTGTCACCTTGCCGAAAGCGGCATATCCTCCATCAAGGAAGGTGGAATCCTTTGTCATGATGAAGA
>WQSD01000210.1 GCA_009788105.1 Oscillospiraceae bacterium
TGGGCTATGCGCCCACACCGCACAAGTTTTTTGTAAAAAACTTGACTAAAAACTTCTTCTCGCAAAAGCACAGAGTGCTTTTGTACCAAAGTTCCTGAGTGGGGTTTGGGGCAACGCCCCAAGGTGTTCTTGAGTTTTTCTTCAAGCTGATAGATTTGAAATAGTTTCTTTGCTATTATTTGTACTAATACGCGGACAAGGCTCATACAATAGAGGCATGAAGCAATCAGTGATGACACATATCTTCTCCCATCTGCCCATACCTATCGCAGACAGCGTTCGGCGGGCGGCGGAGCAGGTGACAATCGAAGAAATCCGTCTGCGTAGCGGAGGCAAAGTGACTCTGCTGACCACCGAGGGGACACGGGTGCTGAATGTGACCTGCTCGGCAGGGCAAATGGCAGATATTGTAGTCAGCCTGTGCCAAAATTCCCTCCATAGCCACATGGACACCATCAATCAGGGATATATCACCACCACCGCAGGAGTGCGTGTTGGGTTGATTGGGCGGGCGGTGCTGGCTGACGGCAGGGTGAAGAGTGTGACTGACATTACCTCTCTCAACATTCGCATTCCCACTAACAGACAGGGAGTTGCCGTGCCGATAATTGACTGTTTGCAATCGCAAAGTTTTGGCTGTGGCTTGCTGATTTTCTCTCCTCCGGGAGTAGGAAAGACTACACTGCTCCGTGACCTTGCCATTACCCTTGGCATGGCTCCGTATTACAAAAAAATCTGCCTTGTGGACAGCCGCCGCGAGCTTTCGTTCGGCATGGAACAGGCTGTCACAGTGGATGTTTTTCGTGATTACCCAAAGGAACTTGCCATCGAAATCGCTGTGCGTACCATGTCGCCTAACATGATTATATGCGACGAAATCGGCAACCCTGCCGAGGCGGACGCAATCTTGTCCGTACATAACAGCGGTGTGCCGATAATTGCCACCGCCCACGCCGCAAGTATATCAGAGCTACTGTCTGTGCCAACTATGCGAGATTTACACATGACAGGAATTTTCGCTACATATGTGGCTCTGCGTCGACGGAACGACGGGCTGAAGATGACATTTATTCCAGCGGCAGAGGTGGAGCTTTAATTCTTGATTGGCGTGCCTTCCATCTTTTTTATCTTGGGGCGTTGCCCCAAACCCCACCAGAAAACTTTTTGAAAAAAGTTTTCTGGACTTTCAAAAACCTTATTACAAAAGCATTTCATGCTTTTGAGAAAAAAGTTTTTGTTCCACCTTTTTACAAAGCCCTTGTGAGCGCTGAAGGCAACGGCATTGGCGGCTTTGCCGTCAAACAGGTTGCCGTAATGCGTGAGCGGGCAAGGTGGTCGGGTGTGGGGTGAAACCCCGCGACCTTGACTTTTACCGTTGCTACGCAACGATTACACTCTTGATAGAAAGGGCGCGTGGCGCGGAT
Organism: Oscillospiraceae bacterium; assembly: GCA_009788105.1. Taxonomy (GTDB): domain Bacteria; phylum Bacillota; class Clostridia; order Oscillospirales; family CAG-272; genus WQSD01. The sequence goes on from WQSD01000210.1 coordinate 1,425, forward strand.
GATAAGATTTATTGGCATGGGCATCTTGTTTTGCACCGGAGTGTACGCGGGATATGTGGCATCAGCGGCGCTAAAACAGCAGATTTTGCTGTCCGAATCCCTACTTGCGTTGGTACGGAACATCGAGAACAAAATTCGCTATTTCAACCAGCCCCTCCCGGATATTTACCGAGATTTTAACGACCCGCTGCTTACAGAAACTGGCTTTATGGAAGCCCTGTCAGGTGGATGGGAAGCAGCCCTTGGAAAGATAGACGTTCCCGAGCAGGTCAAGGGAGTTATGCTGGACTTTTCTCGTCGGCTTGGGCGGGGAGTGGGGGAGGAGCAGGAGGGCAACTGCCGCCTGTGCGCTTCTTCGTTGGAGGAGCATATTCGTATAATGCGAGAAGAGTACCCTAATCGGCGAAAAGTGTATTGCTCTTTGGGTGCGTGTGCAGGGCTAATGGCGGTGATATTGTTGTTGTAGGAAGAAAATAGCTTGAAAAATGTATCGAAAGGGCGCGGGAGTATGCTTACCCCCTCGCGTGTGGCACCCATGGACATCTCAATCCTTTTACGAATAATTGGCGTGGGGCTAATTGTTGCTGCCGCCTATCATATATTAAACAAAAGCGGCAGAGAAGAGCAGGCCATATTGGTTTCAATCGCCGGGGTCGTGCTGGTACTGCTTATGATAGTAGGAGAAATCGCCGATTTGATTGACACAATCAGGCGACTTTTCGGGTTATGACTATAAACATACTACAAATCATCGGCGTTGCTCTTACTGCTGTGTTTTTTATTGTGCTAATTGGGCGGGACAAGTTAGGGCTTGCATTTCCGGTGTCTGTGGCGGCGTGTCTGCTGCTTTTAGGAGCGGCGATAATGCAAATTGCTCCCATAGTGGAGTACATCACCCAACTTGGAGAAGAAACCGACCATATGCAGTACATCGGCATACTTCTGCGAGCCTTGGGGGTGGCACTTGTGTGCGAAACCACAGCGGACATATGCCGTGACGCAGGGGAAGAAGCAATTGCCGGCAAAGTAGAACTGTTCTGCAAGGCACAAATACTCTTCATGTGTCTGCCCCTGCTACAACGAATTTTTGCGGTGGCAGGGGAGATATTGGGGATGGGGTAGGGGAACAAAAAAGAGCAGGCATTGCCCGCTCTATTTGTTATCATTATAATATTTTAGTCTTTTGTTAATCGCATTTGCTATACCAGCAGGGTGTATTACATAAACTTCATGGGACACTCCATAACTGTGGACTATAACGGAATTACTTGTCTGTGTTACACTTGATATTTTATCATATGTAAGTCGGAATTTCTTATTAGATACGCCGCCATATCCAAGC
>WQSD01000211.1 GCA_009788105.1 Oscillospiraceae bacterium
GGGCTTTGCCCCAAACCCCACTTAGGAACTTTTTGAAAAAAGTTCCTAAGAACCTCAAAAACTTTGGTACAAAAGCATTTCATGCTTTTGTGAAGAAAAGTTTTTAGTCCAGTTTTTTTCAAAAAACTGGTCGGGTGTGGGCGGAAAGCCCACGACCTTGACCTTTTTCTACAGTCTGGGACATACTCACGACTATTATATCATGTTCTTACGCCTGACGGGCGAGTGAATCGCCCTGACGGCGAAAGAACTATCACAAAAACATTATATCACATAAAATCGAATTTGTAAAGAGAGGCACGAAAAATGTCAGATATTTTCAAAAATTTATTTACCCGCCCTCCCGCCGACTGCGAAAATTTGCCAGAGGACGAGGGCAACGAAGGTAACGAGCAAGAGGACAGCGAGGAAGATTGTGAGGGTGGGGGCGAGCAATTAGAAAGCATATTCAAGACGGGTGCTGTTATCACAAAAAAAGACAACGCAACCATACACACCATCACTATTATTGGTCAAATTGAGGGGCATTATTTGCTTCCGTCAAGCCAAAAGTCCACCAAATACGAGCATATGATTCCCATTTTGATGGCAACCGAAGAAAGCGAAGCCATTGATGGCTTGCTTCTTCTTATAAACACCGTCGGTGGGGACGTGGAGGCAGGACTTGCTATTGCCGAGCTTATCGCAGGGCTGACAAAACCCACCGTGTCCCTTGTTTTGGGCGGCGGACATTCTATTGGTGTGCCTCTTGCGGTTTCGGCGAAAAAATCGTTCATTGCCCCAAGTGCCACCATGACCCTGCACCCGGTGCGAATGAACGGACTTGTCATCGGCACAAGCCAGACATTTAATTATTTTCAGCGTATGCAGGACAGAATCGCCAACTTCGTCACCGGGCACTCGAACATTTCTGACCAACGCTTTCGCGAGCTTATGCTAAACACCGAAGAAATCGCTTCGGACATGGGAACAATCATCGACGGAGAGCAGGCGGTGCAGGAAGGGCTGATTGACCGAGTAGGAACGCTTTCTGACGCTATCGCTTGCTTGAAAGAGATGATTAAGTCGAACACTCACAAATAGGAGAACAAAAACGAAAATGAAAAGAACAAAAAAAATCATAGCAATTGCACTTGCTGTAGCGATAGCGGTTGCATTACCCATAATTGCCACAGCATCATCACACACAGAAACCAAGCCATATAACTGGTATATCCGCAAGGTGGAGGACGGCAAACAGCCCCCCGACTGCCCGGAATTTAAGTTTATCCATAAGCACGACGGCATTAGCATTGACCGCAACGCCAAAGACGGGGACAAAGTTATCTATCTAACCTTTGACCTTGGATATGACAACGGCAATTCGGCAAGCATTCTTGAAACCATGAAAAAGCACAATGCCACCGGAGCGTGGTTTATCCTTGACAACGTAATAAACCGCAACTTTGACATTGTTCAGCGTATGATTGATGACGGTCACGAGGTGTGCAATCACACCGCCCGCCACCCTGACATGGCGAAAATAACCGACCCTGAAATCTTTGCGGAGCAGCTCACCGCCTTGGAGAAGCTGTATGAAGAGAAAACAGGTCAATCTCTGTCAAAATTCTACCGCCCGCCCTCCGGTAGTTTTACCGAGCTGAATTTGCGTCACGCCAAAGACCTTGGCTATAAGACAGTTTTCTGGAGCATGGCATACGCCGACTGGGACAACAACAAGCAACCTTGCCCCGAGGAGTCCTATCAGCGAATCATGAAGCATACCCACAACGGCATGGTGCTGCTATTACACCCCACATCTGCCACAAATGCGGCAATCATGGACAGACTGCTGACCTCATGGACAGAGCAAGGCTATCGCTTTGGCAGTCTTGAGGAGTTGTGCCAATGAAAAAACTGCTTTTAGGAATAATGGCGACTGTGATTTGTTTACAGTCGCCTGCGGTGTTGCGAGTGCAAGGCAACGAAACCAGCCCAGTTTACTATAATGACGAAATCGAGCGTATTTTCGCCTATCGTGCTGACGATGACCAAGATGGCGATAAAAAAATCGCCCTGACTTTTGATGACGGGCCTCATCCCCGCTACACCGATGAGATTTTGGACATCCTAAAGGAGCATGATATTCCTGCCACTTTCTATGTTTTGGGGGAAAATGCCGAGAAATACCCGGATGTTCTTCGTCGCATTGCGAAAGAGGGTCACGAGTTAGGCAACCACACCTATAACCACAATATCAGCGGCAAAAGCGGGAAGCATATCGCTGAACAATTGCGGAAAACGGCGGATTTTATCCACGAAACAACAGGGAAACGCCCTGCCACTTTTCGCCCGCCCGGCGGCTTGATTAACAAAGCTGTTAAAGCGGCGGCGAAAGAGATGGACTATCCCATTATTCTGTGGAGAATCGACCCCCGCGACTGGCGAAATCCTCCTGCGGCACGAATGTTTGACCATGTAAGCGGCGAGGTGAAATCGGGAGATGTTATCCTCTTCCACGATTTTAATGTAGCCAACAGCCAAACGCCCGAAGCAGTTCGCAGACTTGTTCCTTTGCTATTAGAGCAGAAGTACGAGTTTGTGACGGTTAGTGAATTGTTTGGGTTTTAAGGACTAAATCACACTCCCATGGCATGGGAGTCAGAGTGAAGAAAAAGGTCAAGGTCGTGGGCTATGCGCCCACACCGCACAAGTTTTTTGTAAAAAACTTGACTAAAAACTTCTTCTCGCAAAAGCACAGAGTGCTTTTGTACCAAAG
>WQSD01000212.1 GCA_009788105.1 Oscillospiraceae bacterium
TTAAAGCTCTCGGAACGTCATTGCAAAGGCGGTTTGTGCCGTGCAATCCAGTGAAAGGGCAAGAAATCGCCATAAATCAACCCGTAAAACAAAGAAATTTCTCGTCCAACGACTGGATTGCATGCGGAAAATCACCGCTTTGCAATGACGAGGCTGTTTCTTTGGGTTTAAGACTTGAATTTAAGCTGTTGTTTTTGTTTCGATACAACTTTAATGACTACAGTTTATACACCTTTCCTTCTTCTGTATAGCCAAGTTTTTCGTAAAAGTCGTAGACTTCGCTTGCACCAAGGACGTATACATCTTTTCCAGGGAAATACTCTTTAGCGTGGTTAAGCAAAGCTGACCCGTAGCCTTTTTCTCTGTGATTTTTGTCCACCAGCAAGTCCATGATGAACACCGAAACCGGTCCATCTTCACGCACACGGATAAAGCCCACCAGTTCGGCTTGGTCAAAGCAGAGAAATTTGGTGCATTCCAGCAGAGTTTTTGTGTACTTGTCGCGGTTCTCCCCGCGCCAATAGTCCGCCCACTCTTCCCCCTCTCGTTCCAGCATAGCGAAGAGGGCGGCTTGGTGCTTGGGGGTGTATAATTCTATTTGTGGGTGGAGTGTTTGATTTTTCATTACTCAATTATATCAGATTGTTTGGAAAAAGTCAAGGGGGAAGTGTGTTGTTTGAAAAAACGGCGATTGATAGGGACTTCAAAAGATGGAACGAGGTCACTCTTGCTATATCTCCAAATACACGCCGGCAAGGCTGGTTGACGGGTCGGGAGGAACGATTAACGTGCCATTTTCCACTAATGCGTCAACCACACCGCCCACTATAATATTAAATAACTTAAAATAACTTAAAAAACTTAAAAGAACTTAAAAAACTTTCGCAAAAACCCTTGACAAATGAAAAAATACATGATATAATAGTCGAGTTATTTGTGTCATAGACAAGTTGTCTGGTGCAAATGCCTTGTGAATATACCCGTTAAAATCCACATATATATTAAAATTCTCGGAGGAAGACAAGCAAAATGTCTACATTCATGGTTAAACCTGCCGAAGTCGAGCGTCGCTGGCACATTATTGATGCCGCTGGTCGCCCGGTGGGCAAAACTGCTGTTATGGCAGCAAACATTCTTCGTGGCAAACACCGCCCGGAGTTCACTCCACACGCCGACTGTGGCGAATTTGTGATTATCATCAACGCAAGCAAAGCTGTGCTGACTGGTCGCAAATTGGAGCAAAAGAAGTATCATCGTCATTCAGGATATATTGGTGGGCTAAAAACCACAACAGCCAAGCAAATGATGCAAACCCGCCCAGAGCGTATTTTGCATATTGCCATTAAAGGTATGTTGCCAAAGAATTCGATTGGCTCGAAAAGCATTACCAGACTAAAGATTTATGCTGGTGAAGAACACAAACAACAGGCACAAAAGCCTGAAGTGTATGCGTAAGGGGGAAGTGAAATGAGCGTTAATTATACAAGTGCCAAGCCGTATTTTTACGGCACTGGTCGTCGCAAACATTCTGTTGCCCGTGTGCGCATTGTACCGGGTACAGGACAAATTACCATCAACAAGCGTAACATTGATGATTATTTCGGGCTTGAAACCTTGAAATTGATTGTTAAGCAACCATTTGAGCTTACCGGAACAACCGGCAAGTTTGATATTATTTGCCTTGCTCATGGTGGCGGATTCTCCGGTCAAGCCGGAGCAATTCGTCATGGGGTGTCAAAGGCTTTGTTACAGCATGACGAATCACTTCGTTCGGTGCTAAAGCGTGCCGGGTTCTTGACACGTGACCCTCGTATGAAAGAAAGAAAGAAATACGGTCTCAAGGCTGCAAGACGTGCACCACAGTTCTCTAAACGTTAATTTTGGAGTTCCGCGGGCAGTTTTCAGTGGGGAAACTGCTTGTATTGTCTTTGTTCTACCTTTTTTACAAAATCAAACAGCCCCCACTCGGGGCTGTTTTCGATTAAATCGGCAAATTATGTCACATTGTATAACAATGTAGCATATTATGAATATATTGCTCCTCCAAATAAACATTACAACATTTATTCGGCAGAGCAATACTTGCTGACCAAATCTAAAAAAGTGAGGTATACCACCTTCAACAATACTAACTCTAACAAAATCAAAATACCCCAAAAGGCGATGCGTACTCGCCCAAACATGGTTACACAGCATCCTAAAGTAAACCTGCAAGCCCCATTGCGTACATATGATGACGCCGCTGTGGCAAAAACAGCGAAAAAATCCACTTTTCTAAAAACACCAAATTCAAAGTTTATTGTGTATGGGCTTTTAATAACTTTGCTTGTGATGTTTATTATTGTTAGCATAGGTTTTTCTATGGTGGCATTTCAAAATGGCTCGGTTGCAAATTTTGATATGCAGGGCTTTTACGCATCTCCACAACCTGCCATAGGTGGTTTTGTTGAATCTATGCGCGGCATGACGGAAATCGAGTCGGACGGCGAAAATGAAAACTATTATGGAAACTATTATGGCAGTGACCTAGCATATGCCATAGGAGATGATGATTATGATGCTAACGACAACAACGATATAAACGACGAAAATGACTACAACTATGCAGTAGATGTAAGCGAAAATGGTGACGAAAGTCAACCGAACGAAAATATCGTACCACCTCCACCACCACCACCACCTCCACCGCCACCGCCTCCACCGCCTCCACCACCTCCACCGCCTCCACCGCCTCCA
>WQSD01000213.1 GCA_009788105.1 Oscillospiraceae bacterium
GCGGGGTGTGCGCCCGATTGGGCTTTGGTCAATGGCGATAACTTTGTCAAGGTGTTCCACACCTGTAATCTCGCCATGTTTGCCTGCCACAGAATGCGCACCGTTAAGTTGCTTGGCAAGTGCAGGATGCAAAATTCCGTTGACAAGACTGCTTTTCCCTGACCCGGACACCCCTGTGACAAGGGTCATTGTACCAAGAGGAATGGCAACATCCACCCCCTTTAGGTTGTTATGCTCCGCACCTGTGATACGCAAAAATTCGCCGTTGCCTGCACGACGCTCTTTTGGTGGCATTATCCGCTTTTTCCCGGACAGCCATGGCCCTGTGACCGAGTTTTCGTCTGCCATTAGTTCCTGCGGTGTGCCTTGCGCCACCACCACGCCACCATGAATACCCGCCCCAGGTCCAATGTCCAGCACATAGTCGGACGCAAGGATGGTCTCCTCGTCATGCTCCACCACAATCACGCTGTTCCCTGTGTCACGGAGCTTTTTCAGTGTGCCGATTAGCTTTTGATTATCCCGTTGGTGCAAGCCGATTGACGGCTCGTCAAGGATGTACAGCACCCCCATAAGAGATGACCCGATTTGGGTAGCAAGGCGAATCCGCTGTGCCTCTCCCCCCGACAGAGTACCGCTACGGCGAATTAGAGTGATATAATCAAGCCCTACGCTGATAAGAAAGCCAAGGCGACTGCGAATTTCAGTCAAAATCTCCTTTGCGATTTTACTGTCGCTTGGGGAAAGTTTTAGCCCCTCGAAAAACTCAAGTGCCTTTGAAATTGGCTGACAGCACACTTGGTTGATGTTCATGTCACCCACTTTGACAGCAAGAACTTCCGGCTTTAGGCGACTGCCTGTGCAGTCGGGGCAGGGAAGATGGTCGAAAAAATCGTCGTAATAATCGTTCTTACCCTCGCGATATTGGCGAGTTATGTCATTAAAAAAACCTCCAAAACGCATTGGTTGCGTTCGTTTGTGACCGGGGCGGAGAACATGAAAAATCTCACGACTGCCCCAGTGCAGAACCTTCAACGCCTCTTCGTTAAAGTCGGCAATAGGGGTGTCAATGGTAAAGCCATATTTCTTCCCAACTTCTTGCAAAACAGGGCCGTACCAACTGGTTTCGGTGATGGTTTTGTATCCGTTCACGTTAATTGCCGCTTGGGAAAGGGATAGGCTGGTGTCTGGGATGACCTTTTCGGGCGAAATAACCTTGGTTTCTCCCAGTCCGTCGCAACTTTCGCACGCCCCCATGGGATTATTGAATGAGAAAATCCGTGGAGAAAGCTCCATAAAGCTGACCCCATGCTCTTCACAGGCGAAATTTTGCGAATACGAATGCTCTGCACGTGTTTGCCCCTCGCCGTCTAACACAACAATAAGAAGTGAGCCACCCGACAGATTTAGGGCGGTTTCAATCGAACCTGTCAGCCGTGGGCGAATGTCCTCTCGCATTACAAGGCGGTCAACAACCACTTCCACCGTGTGCTTTTTGTTCTTGTCAAGCTCGGTGGTTTCGCTTAGGTCGTAAATACTGCCGTTCACCCGCACACGAGCATAGCCCGAGCGACGAGCATCTTCGAAAACTTTTTCGTGAGTGCCTTTTTTCTGCCGTACAACCGGGGCAAGAATCATGAACCGCTCTTCAGGCTGAATTGGGTGGGTGTCCGAAGGTTCACCCTCCACCGAACCCATAATTTCGTCGATGATACTGTCGGTGGTGCGGCGGGCGATTTCCTTGCCGCAGACATGACAATGCGGCACACCTACACGAGCGTACAGAAGACGGAGATAGTCATAAATCTCGGTGACTGTGCCAACTGTGGAGCGGGGGTTTTTGCTGGTGGTTTTTTGGTCGATGGAAATGGCGGGAGAAAGCCCCTCGATGCCGTCAATGTCCGGCTTGTCAAGCTGCCCAAGAAATTGGCGGGCATAGGAGGAGAGGGATTCTACGAATCGGCGGTGTCCCTCGGCGTATATGGTGTCGAAAGCGAGCGAGCTTTTCCCCGACCCGGACAGCCCGGTGAACACCACCAGCTTGTCCCGCGGTATGGTGACGTCAATGTTTTTCAGATTGTGTACGCGTGCGCCGCGCACAGTGATGTGTGTGTTTGACATGGAATTCCTTTGCCTTGATTGATAAAAATTTATGTCCTTGTGACAATGATAATGAAACACTTGTTCAGTGCAAACATCAGTATATCACATCTTATTTGTTTTGTCAACTATTTTTCGGGCGGCTGCGGCTGCGCCTGCGGCTGCTCACATCGCAGAATTTTTATATTTTTTGCGCAATTGCCCGAATTATTTGAATCGAACTGTTGCCATCAAAGGAGTGCAGAATACGGTGGCAGGCGGCGATTTCGTCATGATAAGCATTTTGTCCCCGCGTTCATACTTTAGAAACAAAAAAAGTGTATGATATATTAGTGAAAAAATAACGAAAGAAAAATTACAAGAAGTATTCGGAGGAACGTAGTGCTAAGACTTAATAACATTGTAAAAGATTATCAAGTAGGGGAGCAGACCGTTCATGCTTTGCGCGGGGTCAGCTTAAATTTTAGAAAGAACGAGTTTGTGTCAATTCTTGGACCGTCAGGGTGTGGCAAGACCACAATGCTGAACATTATCGGCGGGTTA
>WQSD01000214.1 GCA_009788105.1 Oscillospiraceae bacterium
CCCACCCCGCCTACTTTTCCAAGTAGGCGGGGTGGAGTGTTTTTCATTTATATTCCATAAACATTTCTGGTACTGCCGACAACCGCAATAACTTCTCCGCGAATCTCACTCACCGCCTGAGTATACAAGTCGTGGAGATGCTTTGCCGTTGCTCCATGGGCGGAAATGCACAAGTGTGCCGCCAAAAAGTAGGCACACGCCGCACGAAATCGGTCGGGCAGCGGCAACGGGTCGTCCAAATTGCGGATAAAGAACAACGCAAAGGGAAGCCCGGTAGAGTTTTCCCTACGGTCACGGGTGTACGCTTCCGCAAGAGCGGACAGCTCCAATATGGCGGCGTTCAGCACCGTTGGCACACGGTCACAAATGTCCTCCGGCTCGAATGACACACAGCCAAACTCACAGTCACTTGGAACAGGAGTGGCGGGTATCAGCTCTGACGCAAGGGCGCAAATTTCTCTTCCTGTCATGCCGCCCCCTTAATTTGTCAAAAGCGACACATTCATAATTTCGTTGGGGTAAACTATTTCTGCGCCGTACATATGCAGACCTTTGACTGCGTCAGCAAAACGAAGTTCCGGGCGATATGCCTCGATTTCATGAAGTTGCTCGGCAAAAGCGACTGCACGTGTAGTTCTGGCAATACACATATCCGCACTGGTATTAGCGTTAAGCGCGATATTGTTAGACACATACACACGGAAGCCAAGAAAATCGCCGATATAGCCGTTTGAAATTGCAGCAACATTGTCGCTGGTTTGCAAAATCTTCGCTTTCAAAATCACAGCAGCCACAGCAGGTGATACCTCAAGAACGGTGTCGTGGTTAGTGTTCACCCCTCTTGTAAGCAAATGCCGCTTTACTCTTAAAATTGTGTCTACTGCATTATCCACATTAAAGTTATTTACTTCAATTTGGTTGCCGAATCCAATAGCATGCTCACCTATTCTTTGAAAAAGAAATTGGTCGGCTGTGTTGGCAAGAGCATTCGCCGCTTGGCGCATTGCACCCTGCATAATGTTTGGCACTGATTGCGCGCGGTCAACGTCGTCAAGCTGGAAGTTAAAGGCTTTCACCTGGTCGATGTGAATGGTGCGCTTTGAGCTGTCAAGGGTTTGCGGCTCGTCCATGTTAGTGTCTTTGTGGTACGCGAACACATCGATTTCTCCAAGAGCGTTTACATGAACAGCGTCACCGAATTTTCTAATATCGCCCTCAAAGTCGCGATTACTGTTTTTTACACCAATATACTCTCGGTCTAACTCCTGCAAAAGCGAAGCACTCCATACTTGTGGGATAAAATTACATATTGACATTTTTGATTCTCCTTGTTGTGTTGTTTTGTGGGGGGAATAACAAAAAGCCCGCCACTTCGCGAGTATAACAAGGAACCACAGTATTATGAAATTGCCGCAGGTGCGAAAACTCACCAAAGATTCGTTTTTTATAGAGCGTGTCGACACGCTCTAACCAGCACCGCCAACAAAAATTCGGTTGCTACCAAGGTTGAATAACGCTGATAACATAGAGATTATTTCCTGCTGCAAAACAGGATTGTCCCCTCCGCCTGCCACCACCGACACCCCTCGCACTGTTGGAGTGATTATCCGCACACGGGTGCTGCCTTGATATACAAATTCGCTGCCGGACTCCACAGTAAGCATTACAGTCACATTGGTTACTCCGTTAATTCTGGACAATTGCTCTGCCACACGGGTTTCAAGCTCGTGGACATATGCCGGATTCACTTCCTGTTGATTTGCATCTATCGCAGGAGTGCGTTCTCTGGCTTGATTATTCCCGAAAGAACCCATGCCGCCAAGGATAATTAAAAACACACCGGCGCATATTCCGATTAACAGCCATATCCCTCTCTTTCGTCCTTTTATATTTTTGATAAATTCTTCCATGTGTGCCTCCACAGTTTGTCTTGGTGTAATTATATTCAAAAGCAAAGAGTGATATGCGAAACAAACTTGCGAAACAAACTTCCACAAAATATCCTTGACAAAGTCGAAAAAATAATATATTATATTATCAGAGGTAAAAATATGCTAACATCAAAAAATCGTGCGCAATTGCGTGCAATGGCAAGTAAACTTGAGCCAATATTCCAAGTCGGCAAAGGGGGCGTGACCGCAAATATGCTCGCCCAGTTAGACGACACTCTCGAGGCACGGGAGCTTATCAAGTGCCGAGTATTAGAAACCTGCCCCGCCCCGGTAGAAGATGCGGCAACTGCTGTGGCAGAACAACTTGACGCCGATGTAGTGCAGGTAATCGGGCGGGTGTTCGTGCTGTACCGCGAGTCGGTGAAGAATAAAGTGATAGAATTAGAGGATTAGGCGGGGGAGGTTTTTTGTCTTGGGGCGTTGCCCCAAACCCCACCAGAAAACTTTTTGAAAAAAGGGGCTAAGAACCCCAAAAACCTTATTAAGGTTGTGTCGAAACAAAAACAATAGATAATTTCATGTCTTAAACCAAAGAAACAGCCTCGTCATTGCAAAGCGGTGATTTTCCGCGTGCAATCCAGTCGTTGTACGAGAAATTGCATTGTTTTACGGGTTGATTTATGGCGATTTCTTGCCCTTTCACTGGATTGCACGGCACAAACCGCCTTTGCAATG
>WQSD01000215.1 GCA_009788105.1 Oscillospiraceae bacterium
GCGTAGCTGACTGAGGGAGTGTTTTTCCTAACTCCCTCCACCGCAAGCGGTTCCCCTCCCTCCACGAGGGAGGCAAAGGGCGGGTGCGGTGCGGGTGTTTCATTCCACTCCTACCCCGTCAGTCGGAAAACCGCCGACTGCCACCCCTTCCCAAGGAAGGGGAATTTCGGAATCGTGCAGTGTCTTTTTCGTGCGTTTTCATGCACCTTCGTGGTAAATATGCCCTTACGCCTTTTTCAATAAATAATTTGCGTAGCAAATTTACCTTCATTCTTCATTCTTCATTCTTCATTCTTAATTCTTAATTCTTAATTGCCCTTGCCCTGTCAGCCTGCCCTCACACCACATCCCCCAGCTTCAACTTGCCGGTATACAACGCTTTCCCCAAAATCGCCCCATACGTGCCAAGCTCTCGCAGGGCGACAATCTCCTTGGGAAAGGTGACGCCCCCGCTTGCCACAATGTTCAGTCCGTCAATCTCGGCAAGCCTGCGGTACACCTCCATGTTCGTGCCCATCTCCATGCCGTCACGGGAAATATCAGTGTATATCACCGTTTTCACTCCGGTGTCACGCAGGCGAAGGCAAAAATCATAGGCATCCACCCCGGTCACTTCCTCCCAGCCGCTGACTGCAACACAGCCATCTTTGGCGTCCACCCCAACGGCGATAGCGTCGCCAAACTCTGCCACGCTTGCCTCGGTGAAAGCGTAATCTTTCACGGCGGCACTGCCAAGAATCACACGGCTGACCCCTGCGTCAAGGTATTCGGCAATGGTGTCACGACTGCGGATACCGCCCCCAAGCTGAACGAAAAGATTCGGCAGAGCAGCAATGCTTTTGATAAGTGCGGTATTCACAGGCTTGCCCGCCTTAGCACCATCAAGGTCAACGATATGTAGGTTAGTCGCCCCCTGTGCGGCAAAGTCACAGGCAACCTCCAGGGGGCTGGTGTTGTACACTGTGACTTGGTCGTAATCCCCTTGTACAAGGCGAACTGCGTTGCCGCCCTTTATGTCAATAGCTGGGTAGATTTTCATGTGCGCCACGCGCGAGGGCGGTCATGTCGCAGGGACAAAATAGTTGAGCCCCGCATTGTTTTCGCTGTACTCGCGCGTCCTTTCTTTGTAAGGTTTTGATTTGTTTATGAAGTAATTATACCATGATTTAGCGAGGAATGCAACTACTAATTTTTCAGCTTGCGCATTAGCAATGTTCAAGAAACATTGCCAATAACTCAATTTCGCACCAAATCTTCCTCTCCTGCATACAATGATATAGCGCCAAAAATACCATTTTAAGGAGACTCCTCCCATGTACAAACAGAACTCTATCGTACATATCATTCAAGGTGATGACACCATCTACCTGCTCTCTCGCCGCTATCACACAACCGTAAAGGCAATTATGGACAGCAACCCAGGGGTTGACCCGTACAATCTTCAGTCGGGGCAACGAATTATTGTTTTTCCGGGACCGGGATATGTTCAAACAACTAAGCCTACACGCCCTGTTCCAATGCCTTCTGTTCCGCCAATGCCTTCTGCTCCGCCAATGTCACCTGCTCCTCCGCGTCCGCCTGTGCGCCCCCCGGTCGAGCCGATGCCAATGCCAACCGTACCACCCATAGCTCCGATTCCTCCCGTTGAACCGATGCCGATGCCCACAGTACCACCGGTTCGCCCACGCCCACCAGTCGAGCCAGCACCAATGCCAACTGTACCTCCGGTAGGCTGCCCACGCCAGCTCCTGTCAGGGAATATGCGCCGTCTAATGCTGCAAAAAGCATACTGGATGCGGATGAACATGGTGGGAATGTTAGACAGGGCAACTGATTCAATTGAAGTGAGAAGTCGCTTTCAGCAAGTGCCACAGCAACTTGGTAACATTTTCGACACATATTACGGCAGAGAGCAAGGCAACGAAATCGCCGCTTTGCTGTTGGAACAGCAAAATATGTCTATCGCATTGTTAAAAGCATTGCGTGCCGGAGATACCCATGGTGCAGGAACAGGCACAGCAGATTGGCACACTGCCGCCATGAAAATGGGCAAAGCTCTTGCCGCAATTAACCCTCACATGGACGGAATGCAAATTTCTGATATGCTGTTACACAACCAAGAAATGCTGTCACAACAGGCGAAAGCCCGCTTGCTTGGTCGTCACGGCGAAGAACACGCCGTTTTCCAGCGACACGAGGAATTGCTTGAAAACCTTGCGGATTATATGTCGGAGTGCATTGCTAAACACGTTGGAATTTAACGCAAATCTTGCATTTCAGCCATTGACAACGGAAATAGTTTCTGTTATAATAGAACCACCAACTGAACAGGCAGCGAGAAATCGTGTGGCCGGGCTGCTTTAGCGGCAGTAGACCTACTGCAGTCTACGGGACAGAAAAAAATCTGTCCCGTAGGCTCAGACTGAAAAAAAGGTCAAGACCGTGGGCTGTGCGCCCACACCGCACAAGTTTTTTGTAAAAAACTTGACTAAAAACTTATTTACACAAAAGTATGAAATGCTTTTGTACCAAAGTTTTTGAGGTTCTTAGGAACTTTTTTCAAAAAGTTCCTAAGTGGGGTTTGGGGCAACGCCCCAAGACAAAAAAGACTTT
>WQSD01000216.1 GCA_009788105.1 Oscillospiraceae bacterium
CAAGCGTTTTTAGTAAGCGCTGGAGGCAACAGTATGGGCGGTTCACCCGTCCAGCAGGTTGCCGTAATGCGTGAGCGAAGCGCGGCTATACGCCGCTTTCCACCGAGATAGAAAGCACACTCATACAACAAAAACACACAACCAAACAGGAGAAAACCATGACACAATTTCACATGGACATAGTGCAAAAGCTGCACTTTAACCGTTACGGCGGCACAAAAGAAGAGCATCGCTCGGCGGAAATTATCCTTGAGTACATACGCTCTTACGGCGGAGAAGGGGAGATACAAACATATCAAATTCCTGTCGCCAAAGTCGAAAAAGTCAGCCTTGCGGCGACTGCACCATACGAAAAAATCTTGCCGGTACAGGCTGTTGGATGCTCTGGTAGCTTGCCGTCAGGCGGGGTGGAAGCCCCTCTTGTTTACGCCGAGCGTGGGTGCGAACAAATGCTAAAGGATGTGGCAGGGAAGATTGTCTTGGTGAACAACATCGCCACCGACACTTATCGCCGTCTGTGCGAAAGTGGTGCGCTGGGGTTCATCAGATTTTCGGGTAGCTATAATGAGGACACCGCCAACGAGGACATTGAACAGCAGCTTTTTCGCAATAATATGCGCGAAATCGGCAGTCTGCCAGGTGTTTGTGTGCGTCTTCGTGATGCCATTGACTTGGTGAAAGATGGTGCGACTCGTGTTCGCATGGAACTTGAGCAAGAAGCCTGCGAGAATGATTCGTACAATGTAACTGCCTTTATCAAGGGGTCGGAGTACCCGGAGGAAATTGTGGTGATGTCAGCCCACCATGACAGCACGCCATACGGCTTTGGTGCGTGGGATAATGCTTCCGGGGTGGCGAATTTGCTGTATTTATATCGCCATTTTATTCAGTATCAGCCTAAGCGGAGCATTCGCTTTGTTTGGTCCGGGTCAGAGGAGCAGGGACTGCTTGGTACTAAGGCATTTATCGACGCCAATCGTGACGAAGTGGAAAAGATGAAACTGAATATAAACATTGATATGACAGGGAATATTTTGGGGCATAATATGCTTATTTGCTTTGGAAACGAGGGTTTTCATGGCTATGTTAAGGGGTTTGCTCGCGAGGTTGGGCATATTGCGGACGTTCGTCATGGTAAATGGACCAGCGATTCTATGGCGTTTGGTAAATTTGGCATACCCTCTTTGAATGTATGCCGAAGCGGTCACGCCGGGGGGCATAATCGACATGACACCGTCGCTCCGCTATCTGAATATTACCTGCAAATGGCGTCAGATGTATCCCTTGCGTTTAGTCAGCGGGTGTTGGAGTCGCCAATTTTCCCACTTGACCGCACTCTTGGGGAGAAGATGCAGAAAGAAGCGGACGATTATTTCAAAAACGCCGACTGGCCGAAAGGGCAATGAAGAATTAAAAATGAAAAATGAAGAATTAAGGTAAATTTGCTACGCAAATTATTTTATTGAAAAGGCGGGGGGCATTTAACCACGAAATGCACGAAAAAAAGGTGAATGTTGTGTAGGGGACGACGCCCTCGGCGTCCCGCCCAAATGGCACAACTGACACCTCACATCCTTGCCGTAGGGGCGGGTTTCCATGCCCGCCCGCAACATACCGCTGAACCACCCCCGCCTACGGCGACCCCTCCACGGGAGGGGAATAAGGTCAATCTGAAGAAAAAGGTCAAAGTCGTGGGCTATGCGCCCACACCGCACAAGTTTTTTGAAAAAAACTTTACTAAAAACTTTTTTCACAAAAGCATGAAATGCTTTTGCACCAAAGTTTTTGAGGTTCTTAGGAACTTTTTGCAAAAAGTTCCTAAGTGGGGTATGGGGCAACGCCCCATGAAGTTTCATCTCCGTCGCATTTCTTTGTCAATTTCGTTCATGACAACAAACTTTTTCAAGCTCCAGTTAGGGGCAATAAGTTGGTCTGGTGCGCCATCGCCTGTTAGTCGTCCGATAACAGTTTCGGCAGGCAATATCTCCAGCTGGTCACAGACAATTCCCACGTATTCCTCCAATTCAAGAGTGGCAAATTCGCCTTTAGCGTACATTTCTGCAAGAGGAGTGTCACGAAGTACATGGAGCAGGTGAATTTTCACCATATGGGGACGCAACACGGCGACATGGCGGGCAGTTTCCAGCATCATGTCACGACTTTCTCCGGGCAACCCGTTGATAATGTGCACCCCTACACGCAATCCCCGCAGTTTTTCGTACCCCTCGCAAAATTCTGCATAGGTATGACAGCGGTTCATGGCGGCGGCGGTGGCGTCGTGAACGGTTTGCAGTCCAAGTTCTACTGTAAGGTGGGTACGAGTGTCAAGCTCGTGCAGATATTCCACCACGTCATCTGCCAGCACGTCCGGGCGGGTGGATATGGACAACCCCACCACCCCCTTTTGGACAAGGGCGGTTTCGTAGTGCTGTTTCAGCACATTGAGTGGTGCGTAAGTGTTGCTGTGAGCTTGAAAATAGGCAATGAACATCTCGGCAGGCCATTTACGCCGCATCATTTCCCGCCCACGGGCGAACTGGTCGGGGATTGACAGGAAAGAGGGTGCGCAAAAATCTCCGCTTCCCCGCCCGGAGCAAAAGGCACACCCCCCCA
>WQSD01000217.1 GCA_009788105.1 Oscillospiraceae bacterium
ACGCGGAAAATCACCGCTTTGCAATGACGAGGCTGTTTGTTTGGTCTAAGATGGAGTAATTTTTAATTTCGTTACAACCTTAATGACAATGTTTTTTGCGTATCTATATTTTGCTAAAAAGTTTCGTTTCGTTACAACCTTAATGACAATGAGAAGCTGAAACTTTGCATTATGTTCTATCTTGATAATCAAAATAGTTTCTTATAAATTTTCGGTCATCATCATCGTTAATATTTATCTGCACACCAACGATTATCGGCAACCACACAAGCACTTCAGCACGTGTTATTCCGGACTTTTCGCAAAACAACTGCAAATACTTTTCGGCACTCGCAACAATAGCATTTTTGCTCGGCGTTTTCGCATCATTCCGAACAAGATAAAAATATGTCATGCACGCATCTGCCGCCGGGTCGCCTTTGCAAGCGTCCTCCCAGTCGATAATCCAATGCTTGTCACCGTTGTACATAATGTTATACACATGAATATCACCATGGCACAAGTTTGTTTTACCATTGTCAAAACTGTGCATAAGCGCAAGCAAAGTTTGCTTTTCCTCCGCTGTCAAATATTGCGTTGCAGTTATCTCTTGCTTAAAATAATCCGTCAATGGGGGCTGTCCGCTTGCATCAATATCAATCATTTGACATTGCAACTTCACCATAATACGCAAGGCTTCGTCACGCTCCGATTCGCTATCGCTGTTGTACATTTCAGACAGCGATTTGCCCTCGATATATTCCATCTCAATTGCGTATTCTGTGTCGTTCACTTTTATTATACCATACACCGCCGGCACAGGCAACCCCGCGTCATAAACAAATTTTTGCGACTTGTATGAATTTTCTAAATATTCAAAATCTTCGGACAAAAACATTTTGATGAATTTGTCGCCATCACGATATGTTCGTGTTATTGACATGGGGGTTCTCCTTTTTTGGATATAATCTGAACTCTGTGTAGGGGCGAACTGTGTTCGCCCGTTTGTCGAATGTCGTTCGCGGGCGGGGGCGAGTTTCGCCTCTACGAATTTCCTACGTACTCCTGCGAAAATCGCAACAAATAACCGTCTGGGTCTTGCACCAAAAACTCCTTGCAACAATGCAATTTATCCTTGGCACGATAACATTCTTCGCTAATATCTCTGAACAAATTCATATCATTTTGCAAAATCTTATCTCGTATTTTTTCCACATCGCTCACTTCAATTTGAAAGTTCACACCCCTGCCGTATGGGTGCTCCAGCGGTGCCGTCGCCCAATAGTCGTTCACTTCTTCAAGCATAATTTGCACCTCGCCCAAAGACACAAAGGCAAATTTGTCCTCCAGTCGCTCATACTCAATCTTGAAGCCAATAACGTCAATATAAAAATACTTTGATTTTTCAATATTGGCAACGGACAGTTCGGGAATTAGTGCATTGAATTTCATGAGGTTGCTCCTTTTGGGGCGCGCATTGCGCGTCCGTTTGTTGGGCGTGTATCGTTTTTTCACACCTACCCCGTCCCCATCACATGGCAAAAACCGCCTTGTGATGGGTCCACCCCTTCCGCCTGCGGAAGGGGATTTACAGAAACATTTTGTCTGTTTTTCGTGCATTTTCGTGTCTGTTCGTGGTAAAACGCCCTTACGCCCTACGTGTGCAATGCGAATTTCGTTGTCCATAGGGGCGCGCATTGTGCGTCCGAAAACACCCGTCACTCACTTCGTTCGTGCCACCCTCTCCCCAAAAGAGGGCAAAGGTCAAGGTCGTGGGCTGTTCGCCCCAAGATGTTTTAGGATTTTCAGAGTTCACTATCTCTTCTTTTCCCTGCCCATCTGCCACCTTACCGCCGAGGCTATCATGCGGACAGGCGGCTTTTCAAAGCGGCGGGTAACACTCCGTAGTGCATTGCGAATGGGGATATTCTGCGGACATACAGGCTCGCATTTGCCGCAATTGTTGCACTTATTCCGTGGGGTTAGGGGGTCGGCGGTAGTGAGAGCTGTGCCAATGGCATACAACTTGATTCCCGTGAAATAATTCTGCGCATAACTGGCGTTGTATGCGGACAAGCAGGCGGGAATGTTCACTCCCTTGGGGCATGGCAGGCAGTAGTTGCACCCTGTACATGGAATCTTGTACGACTTGCGGAAAATCTCCTGCACCTTGCTGTAGACTGCCGCACGCTCATCCCCAAAGGGGGCGAAACGAGCGAGGGAATCGGCGTTTTGCCGCACTTGCGCCGCCGTGTTCATGCCGCTGACCACCACATGCACCTCCGGCTGATTCCACAGCCACCATAGCGCCCAATCAGCAGGAGAAAGGCTATCGTCTGCCTTTCGGAACACGCTCGCCGCCTCTTTGGGTAGCCCTGTGGCAAGTCTGCCGCCCAAAAGCGGCTCCATAATCATCACAAGCAGTCCGCGCTGTGCCGCTTCCATCAGCCCTGCCCGCCCCGCTTGATAATGCTCGTCGTAATAATTGTACTGGAGCATGGTGAATTCCCAGTCATAGGAGTGCAGCACTTTGCGGAAATCCCCGTGTGTACCATGATAGGAAAAGCCCACGTGGCGAATTTGCCCGCTCTCTTTTTTCTTCGCCAGCCACTCCT
>WQSD01000218.1 GCA_009788105.1 Oscillospiraceae bacterium
CTTTGGCTTGGCGGGCGATTTGGGAGGCAACATTGGCGTGGGGCAGTCCGCTTGCGGAAAAGATGGGCAACTTTTGCCCACGGACAAGGGTGTTCAGCCCATCAATGGCGGAAATCCCTGTTTGAATGAACTCCTCCGGGTACATACGGGCGGTGGGGTTCATTGGTGTGCCGTTAATATCAAGGCGTGCAGTGGGGATAATCTCCGGTCCGCCGTCGCTGACCTCTCCCATGCCGTTGAACACCCGACCAAGAATGTCGGGTGACACCCCGAAAGTGATGCCCTCACCGAAAAAACGAACGGTGGAGCTATCGGGAATAATGCCCTCACTACTCTCGAATAGTTGCACGACAACATCCGTGCCGTCCACTTCTAACACACGGCAACGGCGGCGTTCCCCTGTGGAGGTCTTAATCTCCCCAAGCTCGTTATATGTTGCTCCCTCAACCTGGCGGACAAGCATTAGTGGCCCTGTGACTTCTTGTATTGTGCGGTATTCTTTCATGAGTGTACTCCTTGGATTATGTAGTTATAGTATACCCTATTATGGGCAAGTTGTCAAGGAAAAATCTGTGTCTGGTTTGTGGTTTTTGCAAATGTGACTATCGTGTTAGCTCATGAAACAACCAAAACATTGTCATTATGTTTTATCTTGATAGTCACTTCCAATATGAAAAGAGCGAGCCGTCGCTCGCTCTTTTCCTCTAATACCTCATCAAGTTACGATACCCCTCTTCAAGAGTATCGTCTTTTCGTTTTCGCTTGGCAGTACGCCTAAAAACGAAAGTTTTGGCGCACTCCACGTCGGAGTATGCCACATCTTTCCCATCTTTTCCACGGCGTTTCTTCATAAATAGTATAACTAATGCTTCCACGCCGATTCCTGCGATAAAACTAATGATGATTTCTATCATGATTCGCGCCATGCGCGAGGGGAATTTGTGCACCCAAAATATAAAATTTGTGCTTTCCCTTACGCGCCCTTTCACTTGTTATTTTCAAACGAATCTCCGTGACCTCCGTGAATTTCTCCCCACCACCAAAGTATATCTGCGTGGCAGGGTGTGATAAAATTGCGAGAGGTGGCTAAAACACGGCTTAAAACTGCTAGAGGGTGTCTACACAAGATGGGAACGGCGAGATTTTGGCTGTTTTTTCGCCACTCGTCGTTGCTCGTCGGTTAAATATTCCCGATATTCGCCCTCCTCACGCCTAGATTGGCGAAAAAACATCTCAAAATTCGCTCGTTTCATCTCGTGTAGACACCCTCTAATATTAGCCTGACATCTGCAATAAATATCGCAAAAAACTCGCTATGGTGGCGAAGTTGACCACCTTAGCGAGTTTTTGTGTAGTGATGAATCTAAGAGGTCGCTATCTGCCCATATAGCGCTGAGGCGGCATCCCAATTCGCCACGCCGAACCAATCGTCGATATAATCGGCACGTAGATTGTAGTGCATCAAGTAATATGCGTGTTCCCATACGTCAATGGCGACAAGGGGATAGACATTTTGCGGCAGAGGTGTGTCTTGGTTGGCGGTGGTGATGATTTTCAGGCTTTTGTCCGCCTCTGCCACCAACCAAGCATATCCCGAACCGAACACAGATAGTGCCGCCGTCTTGAAAGCGTCTTTGAACTTGTCAAAGCTGCCGAAAGTGGCGTTTATGCTGTCCGCCAATGCACCAACAGGAGCTTTTGCGCTTGTTGGGGACATTCCCGCAAAGTAGAAGTTGTGATTATACACACCGCCGCCGTTATGTAGCACAGGGGTCTGCAAATCCTTGGGCAATTCGTCGGCGTAGTACAGCAATTGCTCCAACGTCCAGGAATGATATTGAGGATATGGGGCGAGAGCGGCGTTCAGATTGTCAACATAGGTTTTCAAGTGGCGGTCGTGGTGCAAGTCCATGGTCAAGCCGTCAATGTGCGGCTCAAGGGCGGTGTAGTCGTAGGGCAACGGGATTAGGGGGAATGGGTAGTGGTTGTTCATATGTGCCTCCGGGAAGTGTGATACAGCATTATATTCCGAAGGGTGTGGGTTGGTTAATTTCGGGTTCTGGTAGGAAAGGTCATTTGCCATTTACCATCAATGTAGCGAAAAGTAAGGCTTCTGACATCAGCAACACGAACACGAAAAATATAATCGCCCTCCCAAATGATAACTGTTCCGTTTTCCTGAGAACTGCTTTTTAGCGAATGCCACCGTCCGCTATATACAATCCGACTTCGCCCAAGAGGATATGATTGAACAACGATTCTGCTCGAGCCGCCTGTCGCCCCTGTAGAGTGTTGAGAAATTTCAACATAAAAAAGCTCGTTTGGAGAAAGCGAGGATGTTATAATCTCTGTATGCCCAAAAAATTGTCCTCCTGAAACTACATAGAAAAATACTATAATGACTATAAATCCGGTTGCAATTGAATACAGCGTTCCAATAATTATTTTAATGTCTGTAAGTGGTTTTAGTGAAAAAAACATTGCTATAAAAAGTCCAAGAGAAATCACTGGAAAAAACATACCATACATACCCCAGGCACTTAATATCAGCAGAAAACCCACAAGAGTGACAAGCGGCATCACAAGTGCC
>WQSD01000219.1 GCA_009788105.1 Oscillospiraceae bacterium
CCCTCGTGGAGGGAGGGGAACCGCTTGCGGTGGAGGGAGTTAGGAAAAACACTCCCTCAGTCAGCTACGCTGACAGCTCCCTCTCGGAGGGAGCCTTGGTGTACCCGTAGGGGCGACCGCCCTCGGTCGTCCGCTGAATGATACCCCCCGCACATTTCTGTAAATCCCCTGACCCGGGCGGGAGGGGTGATTGCTCCTGCTACTCCTCTTCCACCTCACTAATCGCGCCCAGTTTTGACAGCGGGTTCTGCTCCATTGCACTTTGCATTTGGGCATTGCTCACATGAGTGTATATCTGCGTGGTGTTCAGCTGTTCGTGTCCAAGGATTTCTTTCAGCACTCGCACATCCACATTTCCTGTTTGATACATGAGAGTAGCGGCGGTGTGGCGAAGTTTGTGGGTGGATAGCTTTTTATGCCCCAGCCCCGCCGCATCAAGGTATTTGTACACCATCCATTGCACGGTTTTGTTGCTTATTCGCCGTCCGCGACTTGAAAGAAACAGGGCATCGCGGTCGTGAATTGTCCTCATCTGTCCACGGATTTTGATATGCTCCACAAGGGCAGCCTGGCAAGCAGAATTAAGGTACACCAGCCGCTCTTTACTCCCTTTGCCAATCACCCGCAATTGGTCAAGCCCCGGGGGCAAGTCGGACAAGTTTATCCCAACAAGCTCCGCAAGGCGCATTCCGCAATTGAGAAACAGGGTGATAATGGCGTAATCCCGCACTCGTGTCTTGGATTCGGCGTCGTTTGTGACAGCTTCAAGCAGTGCCATGCTTTCGTCAAGGGTTAGGTGTTTTGGCAGACTGTGCTTCACCGTTGGTACGCTGATTTTTTCTGCAGGATTGTGAGAAAACACACGAAGAGTGCCGGTGAGAAACTTGTAAAATGTTTTGATAGATGACAGCTTTCTTGCACGGGTGGATGTATTGTTCTCACGCTCGTCCTTGGCGTACAGCAGAAAGTCGTAAATTTCGTCCGGAGATAGGGCGGAAAAGAAATCTGCGTCCACATGGTCAATGGTGATAGCGTCGTATTCCTCCCCGATGGTTTGTAATCCGTTCCGTTTGGCGAGTATGAACTTTATCAGCAAGGCAAGGTCGATTTTGTATTGCTCTGAGGTGAGCTTTGACCGCCCAAGATGCCCAAGATGACTGCCGAATCGGTTAATTATTTCAGGATAATTCATTTATTTTTCCTTTTCCTATTGAAATTTTGATTGCAATGATGTATAATGGGAGTGTTGAAAAAAGGGTTTGTGGTCAATCATGTTTCAATCTCGTTTTTTGGCGTTTTCAAAAACCGTTGCTACGCAACGAAGTGCGTTTTTGAAAAACCAAAAAAATTCGCTCCAAGCGTATTTAGTAAGTGCCGAAGGTTGCGGTACGGGCGGTTTACCCGCACGGCAGGCAACCGAAGTGCATGAGCGACCTGCGGAAAATCACCGCTTATCCGCCGAGATATTCAACACACTCATAATAGAATGAGTAAAAAAACTGGAGGTGCAACCCATGATAAAACCAGCAACAAAACCGGCACACATGGTGCGGAAACTAATTGCATTTCAAATTGGCGTCACAGTATTTGGAATGTTTAACGGCTTGGTGTTTGGCGGTGGTGATTTAGACACATTGATACTGGTTATAACCATTATCGCTATAGGAATGCACATGGTTATGGTTGCCACATCAATGTATGAATATGGTCAAGTGGACCGAGTCCGCATCTCTACTAAACGAGATAGCGAAAAACCATTCCGTGGATTTAATATTGCCCTTGTTGCAAATTCTTTGAATATCGCCCTTGGTGTTATTGCAGTTATTAGCAAACTATTTATTGAAAATGTTGGGTTTTTCGAGTATGCTGCAGAGGATGTTGTGGTTAATCCTGCATTTTTTGGTGAACTTCACGCTATTTCAGCAGGTTTAACCGCAATGATTCAAATGGGCTATTTTGGGCTGTATAATCTTTATTTAAGCGGAAATCCGCTGTTTTTTCTGATTATACCGTTTCCCTCTGTGATTGTTGCAGGGGTGGCGTATCGGATGGGGCTGAACAGCCACGAATAATATGACTGCATAATCCAAAGATATAACCTCATATACATAGTACACTATGTTACTTCATGGAGGTTAGAAATGCACACGAAAATCACACGGTACCTTTCCGGATTTGCTCTTTTTTCTTTCATCTTTGTATTTCTTGGACTGGGATTTTTTCAGTTAGGGCAGGCGGACTATGCTTCTATTTTAGCAAATAATCCTGCTGCTGTCAATACCGAACCTGCGCCACAGGGGCAAACTATTATTATTGACCCGGGGCACGGGGGGCGAGATTCAGGAGCTTTGGGCGCAGACAGAGGGGAAGAAAAGGACATTAACCTTGCGGTGTCGTTGGTTCTTGCCGACCTGCTACGCTTGTCCGGACATAATGTTATTATGACCCGCACCGAGGACGACGACCTTGGCAACGATATTCGTGGACAGCGTAAATTGACAGACCT